>CAZHDP010000020.1:0-19424 GCA_964531605.1 uncultured Burkholderiaceae bacterium
GATGTTCCACCTGGGCATCCTGGTCATCTTCGGCGGCCATTTCGTCGGCCTGCTTACGCCGATCATCGTCTGGGACACCCTGGGCGTCACTCACGGCGCCAAGCAGATGCTGGCCATCGGCGCCGGCGGCGTCGCCGGGATGTTCGCCCTGGTGGGCGGGCTGCTGATTGGGGTGGTGGAGTCGCTGGGTGGCTTGTACCTCGGTGAATCGCTGGGCCAGATCGGTATTTTTGCGATCTTCATCGCCGTGCTGTTGTTCAGGCCACAGGGCTTGTTTGGGGCCAAGGCATGAGTGCACTTCACAAGAGCTGGGCGCTGATTGCCGTGTTCGCAGCGCTGGTATGCGGACTCACAGTGGTGACCTCATCGGGTCAGGTGCTCAACTTCACCATGATGGCGTTGTACGCCGCGCTGATGGCGCAGGCCTGGAACATCCTGGGAGGCTTCGGTGGGCAATTTTCGTTCGGTCACGCGCTGTTTTTTGGCACTGGGGCCTACATCCAGGTGATGGCCCAGGTCCATGGTGGGATCAATCCCTGGCTCGCGCTGCCCATGGCGGTCGCTGGCAGTGCAGCCATCGGCTTGGTGGTGGGTGGCCTGTCGTTCCGTTACGGACTCAAAGGCTCCTACTTTGCGCTGGTCACATTGGCGTTTGCCGAGGTTTTCCGCATCCTTGCGCTGTCAGTGCCCTTCACTGGCGCAGGCGTGGGCATGATGCTGCCGCTGCGCGAAGGGTTTGACAACATGCAGTTCGGGTCACGTCAAGGCAACGTCTTGCTGGTGTTGTGCATGGTGACGGTGGCACTGCTGGTCAGTGCATGGCTGAAGCACTCGCGCTTTGGCGCGTGGTTGCAGGCGGTGCGCGACAACGAAGACGCCGCCCGTGCCGTCGGGGTGAACCCCTTTTCAGTGAAGATGGGGGCAATTGCACTCTCAGGCGCCTTCATGGGTGCCGCCGGCGCGTTCTACGTGCAAGTGTTTCAGTACATTGACCCGGCGCTGGCCTACGGTTCCAGCACGTCGGTAGAAGCCTTAGTGGCTGCCATCGTGGGCGGTTTGGGCACCGTGTGGGGTCCGGTTCTGGGTGCGCTGGTCTTGCACGGGCTGTCCGACCTCACCCGCAACTTGTTCGGACAGTTGCCAGGCATCAACCTGGTGATCTATGGCTTGGTTCTGGTTTTGATCGTCACTTTTGTGCCGCGCGGCATCGGCGGCATTGGCCAGTCTGTGCGCAGCCTTTGGAAAGGCAAACGCCGTGTTGAATGACGCCCCATCTTCGACGAACCACGACATCCTGGTGTTGCGCCACGTCAGCAAGTCTTTTGGCGGGCTGAAAGCGGTGCAAGACGTCAGCTTGAACGTACCCAGAGGCTCTCTCACGGCACTGATTGGCCCCAACGGCGCGGGCAAAACCACCTTGTTTGCCTTGATGTCGGGGTTTTTAACGCCCGATACAGGCCAAGTCATGTTCAAAGGCCATGATATCACCGGTCAAGCGCCACACCTCAACGCGCGCGTGGGGCTGACACGAACATTCCAGATCGTGCAACCCTTCGCCGCCCAAACCGTGCGCGAAAACATCGCTGTTGGTGCCCACCTGCGTGAAGCCCACCGTGGCCAGGCGCTGCACATGGCCGAGGCCATTGCGAATAGGGTGGGTTTAGAGGCCCAACTGGACAAGCCCGCAGCTGACCTCACCATCGCGGGCCGCAAACGCTTGGAATTGGCCCGAGCCCTGGCCACCCAACCCCAATTGCTGTTGCTCGACGAGGTGCTGGCCGGTTTGAACCCCCAAGAAATCAGCGAAATGCTGCCCGTGGTCCGGGGGATCGTGGCCAGCGGCGTGACGGTGCTGATGATCGAACACGTGATGCAAGCCGTGATGAACCTCGCACAACAGGTCTGGGTGCTGGCCCAGGGTCAACTGATTGCCCAAGGCAGCCCCGAGGCTGTGACGAGCAACGACCGTGTGATCGAAGCCTATTTGGGGCATGGCACCGCTGCCCGTCTGAAAGGAGCCCGTGCATGAGCCGACTCCTGGACATCCGAGATTTGCGCGGCGGCTATGGCCGTGTGGAAGTGCTCAGAGGCGTGTCCCTGCACATCGACGCGGGCGAAACCGTGGCCTTGCTTGGCAGCAACGGCGCGGGCAAGTCCACACTCAACAACGTCATGTGTGGCATCTACCGCAACTGGGGCGGGTCGGTGCACTTCGATGGCCAAGACCTCAGCCACGCACATTACCGCGACGTGGTCAAAGCTGGCTTGATCCAAGTGCCCGAAGGCCGCAAGATTTTCCCCAACCTCAGCGTGTTGGAAAACCTGGAACTTGGCTCATTCACGCGGGCAAGAGCGCGCCGCAGCCACAACCTGGAACGGGTGTTTCAGATTTTCCCCAAGATGAAGGAACGCACGTCGCAACTGGCCGGCAGCATGAGCGGCGGTGAGCAACAGATGTTGGCCATTGGGCGCGGTTTGATGGCCGAACCCCGCTTGTTGATCCTGGACGAGCCCTCTTTGGGGCTGTCGCCGTTGCTGGTCGAAGAAATGTTCAGTCTGATCGGGCAATTGCACGCCGATGGTTTGGCCGTGCTGTTGGTCGAGCAAAACGTGGGGCAGTCATTGGACATTGCCGACCGGGCCTATGTGATGGAAAACGGCAGCATTCGGTTTGCGGGATTACCGGCCGAATTGTTGGGCAGTGACGAGCTGCGCCGCAGCTATTTGGGATTGTGACCATGATCGACCGAAGACACCTGTTGGTGAACCTCGCCAGCCTCTCCACTGGCGGTGCCGCATGGGCCCAGGCTCCTGCACCTGCAGCAGCCCTGCGCATCCTGGTGGGCGCACCCGCTGGAGGCTCCACCGACACCCTGGCCCGCACTTTGGCGAACGAACTCGGTCGGCTGTTGGGCAAAACGGTGGTGGTCGAAAACCGCCCCGGTGCAGGCGGCAACATCGCGGCCGACGCGGTGGCCAAAGCGGCACCCGACGGCAACACCTTGCTGATGAGTTTCACCAGCCATGCGATCAACGCCAGCCTGTACCCCTCGCTGCCTTTTGACCCAGTCAAAGATTTCACGCCACTGACCTGCGTCGCGACCTCACCGTCCATCCTCGTCGCTCACCCGTCCGTTCCGGCCAAAGACGTCAAAGAACTCATTGCCCTGGCCAAAGCGCGCCCTGGCAAACTCAACTTCGCCATCGGCGCGGTGGGCTCGTCGCTGCATTTGGCAGGCGACGCCTTCAAGATGCAGTCTGGCGCGTACATCGTGAACATCCCCTACCGGGGCACTGCCCCCGCGCTGCAAGACGTGCTGGCCGGTCAGGTGGAGTTGATGTTCGCTGCGGTGGGCAATGCCCAAGCACATGTGCGCGCAGGCAAGCTGCGCGCCCTGGGCGTGACCAGTGCCAAACGCCTGGCTGCCTTCCCGGACGTGCCTGCGATTGCCGAAGTGCTGCCGGGTTACGAATCCAGCGCCTGGTTTGGCTTGTTTGCACCTGGCAAGATGAACCCTGAAGTGACGCGGCGCCTCAGCGACGCGGCCAGGCAAGCGATCGCAGCCCCGGACGTGCGTCGCCGGTTGGAAAGTGAAGGGGCCATCCCTGTGGGTAACGCCCCTGACGAGTTCGCGCGCTTTGTGCAAGCTGAAATCCCCCGCTGGGCCAAGGTGGTGAAGTTCGCAGGCGCTCAGCCCGATTGAAACCCTGCACCCATGACCGCCCCTCTCGCCATCACCGCCGCTTTGCGTGACCTTGGCCCTTGGCTGTGGTCTGCCGCTGAGCAACTGCCCGAAGCTGTCACAGCACGGGCACAGCGTTTGTGGCTGGACACGGCTTCGTGTGCCTGGGCGGGTCTGCGTGCCGACGAAATGGCACGCTGGTTGAGCCTTCAAGCGGCATCAGACGCTGGCACTGTGAGCCTGCCGGGGCAGACCGTTCAACTCGGTGGCAGTGCGGCAGCCTGCACGTTTGCCATGGCCGCTTGCTGGGACGAGGCCTGTGAAGGCCTGGCGCGTGCCCATGGCCGACCTGGGGTTCCCATCGTGGCGGCACTGTGGACGCAGATCGCGCGCCATCGCCCCTCGTGGCAACGCGTATGGCAGGCAACGGCTTTCGCTTACGAAGTGACCGCTCGTCTGGGCGAACGGTTGCGCATTCATCCCGGGATGCATGTGGATGGCGTGTGGGGGGCATTCGGCGCGGCAGTGGCCGTGGTGCATTTGCAAGGCGGGACTTGGGCGCAAGCCATGGCCGCGCTAGAGGCTTGTGCCATCCAATTGCCTTATTCGCTCTACCGCCCTGTGCGCGAGGGCGCCAACAGCCGCAACCTCTACTTGGGTCACAGCGCATGGTTGGGCTTGCAAGCGGCGCAGGCTGTGGCTGCAGGCTTCTGTACACCAGAGGGGGCCATTGACGACTTTGCGGGCCTGGCCTTGCGTGAGCCTGGCGGCTGGAGCGAACCCGGAACATGGCTGTCCCTGGACAGCTACTGGAAGCCTTATGCGGCGGTTCGCCACGTGCATTACGGTGCGCAGGCAGCACACACCCTGCGCTCACCACTGAACTTGGCCAGTGGTGACACGGGCATGGTCAAGGCATTGACCTTGCGCGTTTACGCCGAGGCCCTTCAGTACTGCCCCAACCGCGCGCCAAACACCGTGCTTGCAGCCCAATTCAGCCTGAGCTTTGGCGTGGCGGCCATGCTGCGCTTTGGTGACCTGTCACCTGCAGAGTTCCGCCCTCCGCGCTTTCATGACCCCGAGGTGCGACGCTTAGAGCGTTTGATCCACATCGAGGTGGACACGGCACGCTACCCCGTGGGTGAACGTGGCGCGCACCTCGCAGTGCAAATCGGCGACGAATGGCATGCGGCAGCGCAAGGGTCCGTGGCTGGCGACCCCAACTGCCCACCCGATGAAGAGGCCATCCAGGCCAAGTACCAACGGTTCACCCAACACGACGTCGCCATGGCTGTTTGGGCCAAGCATTTGCGCGAAGCCGGTCCCCACACACCAGCCACGTTGCCCACCTGAACAAGCGGCCAAGGAACAACCATGCAACGCAGACACTTTTTACACACCACATCCAGCCTCATCGGCGCTGCAGTCCTCGCCCGTGATGCCCTGGCCCAGGCAAGCTTTCCCACCAAAGCGGTGACCTTGGTGGTGCCGTTTGGCCCTGGCGGAGCCACCGACTTGACGGCCAGGTTGGTGGCCGAAAAATTGAGCACCCGCTGGGGTGTGCCTGTGCTGGTCGACAACAAGCCAGGCGCAGGCGGCAACGTGGGCTCAGCCCTGGTGGCACGCGCTGCGCCGGACGGCCATACGCTGGTGCTGGGTGTCACGGGCTCGCATGGCATCAACGTGTCACTGGTCCCCAACATGCCTTACCACCCGGTGAGAGACTTTGAGGCCCTGACGCAAGCCACCCTGTTTCCCAACGCCATCGCAGTTCACCCCAGCCTGCCCGTCAAGTCCCTCAAAGAACTGGTCAGGTACGTGCGGCAGCGCCCTGGCCAGTTGAGCTATGGGTCAGACGGCAACGGCACCGCATCACACCTCGGCATAGAACTCATCAAAGCAGAAGCCGGTATCTACGTCACGCACATTCCCTACCGAGGTGGCGCGCCCATGCTGAGCGACCTGGTCGGTCAACAAATCGACGTTGGCATCACGGGTCTGCCTGCGGTGCTGCCGCTGGCAAAGGCGGGCAAAGTGCGTATTCTGGCGGTCACCACGGCCCAACGCGCACCCGTGGCACCCGACGTTCCCACGGTGGCAGAGCAAGGTTTTCCAGGCTATGTGGCCGCACCTTGGGCTGGTTTTTTTGCCCCCAAAGGTACAGCACCTGCACTCACCCAAAAGCTCAGCGATGACCTGATCTGGGCCCTGACCCAGCCTGATGTGCGCCAGCGCATGGCGGAAGGTGGATCGACCATCGTTGCGAGCAAGCCGGCTGAATTCAAGCCATTTGTGCAGTCAGAAATCGACCGCTGGGCGCGCGCTGTCCAAGCGTCAGGTGCCAAGTTGGATTGACACCATGCACACACCTGCCACGACCCTGGCTCAAAAGCTGATTGCCCGCGCTTCAGGGCGCGCGCACGTGTCGCCTGGAGAGATCGTCAACTGCCGTGTGGACTTGGCGATGTTCCACGACTCTTCCGGGCCGCGACGGCTGAAACCCATGCTCGCTCAATTGGGGGCCGACATTTGGGACAAGTCCCGTGTGGTGTTGGTGATGGACCACTACCTGCCCGAGCGTGACGAGGAATCCCGCAAGATCGTGCGCATCGCACGCGAGTGGGCACAGGAACAAGCCCTGCCCCACGTCTACGACGGGGTGGGCATTTGCCACGTGGTGGTGCCACGGCACGGCCACATCCGCCCCGGCATGTTCTGCGTGGGGGGCGACTCGCATTCACCCACGGGCGGTGCGTTTGGGGCCTACATGTTCGGCATTGGTGCCACCGAAATGCTGGGTGTGGTGGTGACCGGTGAGCTGTGGTTGCGCGTGCCCCACACCTTGTTGATGCACTGGGAGGGTCAACTGCGCAGTGGGGTCACGGCCAAAGACATGATGTTGCACATGGTGGGCCGCTTTGGCATGAATGGCGGTGCCTACCAAGCCGTTGAATTTGCTGGCCCTGCTGTGCGTGCCCTGTCCATGCAAGAGCGCATGACCCTCTCCAACATGAGTGCCGAGCTCGGCGCCCAAGTGGGACTGATCGCGCCCGACCAGACGACCCACGATTGGCTGCGACGCACAGCCCCGGAGCGGGTCATGCCCGATGACGACGTTGAGGCAGGCCATTGGCAAACAGACCCCAACGCAGACGTCACCCGATACGCGTTTGACGCCACCACCCTGGCACCGCACGTAGCCGCGCCACACAGCCCCGCCAACAGCAAGCCTGTCGACCACCATGCCGGCACCCACATCGACGTGGCCTACATCGGTGCGTGCACAGGTGCCAAGTTGGACGATCTGCGCGCCGCCGCCGAAGTGCTGCGTGGCCAACACATTGCCGGCCACGTGCGCCTGATGGTGGCCCCTGCCAGCGCCAAAGACCAGGCCGAGGCACAAGCAGAAGGCACCCTCCAAGCTCTGCAAGCTGCAGGCGCTGAGGTGTTCCCCACCACGTGTGGCGCCTGTGCTGGGTACGGCGACACCATGGGCGACAACACCACCGTGATCTCGACCACAGCGCGCAATTTCAAAGGGCGCATGGGCTCGGCCACTGCGCAGGTTTACCTGGCCTCGCCGTATACCGTGGCGGCATCGGCCTTGCGGGGCGTGATCACCGACCCGCGTGAGGTGATGGCATGACGGCGGCAAGCCCCAAGCTGTCGCGTCCAGGCCGCGCCTGGGTGCTCGGCCCCGACATCGACACCGATGCGCTCGCCCCAGGTCAGGCCATGAAACACGGCATGGACGTGCTGGCACGCCACTGCCTGAACGCTGTTCGCCCGGAATTCGCGGCCACGGTGCAGCCAGGAGACGTCCTCGTCGCTGGCCCAGGCTTTGGCATCGGTTCATCACGTGAACAAGCCGCCTCGGTGCTGGTGCACCTGGGCATCCAGGCGGTGGTCGCTCCCAGCTTTGGTGGGCTCTACTTCCGCAATGCCTTCAACTTAGGTTTGCTGCTGCTGACCTGCCCCGATGCAGCCCTCATACAAGAAGGCGAATCGGTAACGCTTGACCTGCGCGACCCGGCCAACTTGGCCGTGGTGCGCTCCCGGGGCGAGCGTCTGGCGTGTGAGCCCATCCCCGATTTTTTGATGACCATGGTGCAAAGCGGCGGGTTGATGAACCAGCTGCTGCAGCGCTTTGGCAAACTCCCCCACCCCAAGGCACCTCATGGCTGAACATTCCGCCCCGATTTTCAACGCCGACGCACCGCCGCCGCCCATGGACCCTGTGACCCTGGCAGTCTTGAAAGGCCGTCTGGAACAGGTCGCCGACGAAATGGACGCCACCCTCTACCGCAGCGCCTTCAACCCCATCATTGCCGAAGCCCATGATGCCTGCCACGGCCTGTACGACGCGGCCAGTGGCGACACGCTGGTGCAGGGCAAATCGGGCCTGCCGGTGTTTGTCGGTGCGATGGCCTTTGCCGTGCGGGCTGCGGCCAAAGTGGCGGCCACCCGTGGCGGCATGAAGCCCGGCGACACCTGGCTGTTCAACGACCCCTACGAAGGTGGCACCCACGCCAACGACTTCAAACTGGTTCGCCCCTTTTTCCGCAATGGCCACTTGTATTGCTACCTGGCCTCGGCCGCGCACTGGCATGACGTGGGCGGTGCTGTCCCCGGCAACTACAACCCCGGCGCCACAGAGTGTTGGCAAGAAGCGGTGCAGATTCCGCCCGTGCGCATCCAGCGTGCGGGCCTGCTGGACGACGATGTACTCGCCATTTTGCAGGCCAACACCCGCTTGCCTGACAGCCTGTGGGGCGACCTCAACGGCCAGCTGTCAGCCTTGGACCTGGGTGAGCGCCGCCTGGGTGATTTGCTCGACGAATACAGCGACGACCAAGTCCAGCAGGCCATGCGCGAGTTGCGCAGCCGGGCCGTCAAACTGATGCGCAGCCACATCAGCGAACTGCCCGACGGGGTGTACAGCGCCAGCGACATCCTCGACAACGATGGGGTGAAAGACGAAGCCTTGACGATTGCCCTGGACATGACCGTCCAAGGCGACCGGCTGACGCTGGACTTCTCTCGCACCTCGGCGCAATGTGCAGGCCCTGTGAACATTTCTCGGGCGACGGCCATTGCGGCGTGTTATGTTGGCCTCAAGCACCTGTTCCCAGATGTGCCCGCCAACGCGGGCGTGCTCGATGCCGTGGACTTCATCTTGCCTGACGGCTTGGTCATCAGCGCAGCGCGCCCACGCCCGGTCGGCGGGTACACCGAAACCATTTTGCGCATGATCGATGTGATCTTCAGCGCCACAGCGCTCGCCGACCCCAAGCGCGCCATGGGACATGCCTACGGCACGATCAACGCCCTGTCGATCGCGGGTCACCGCACCGATGCGGCACGCAAGGGGCAGCGCTGGGTGATGTTCAGCTTCTTTGGTGGCGGACACGGCGGCCACAGCGATGGTGACGGCCTGAGCCACGGCAACGCACCGATTTCCACGGCGACCATCCCACCCCTCGAAATCCTGGAAGCCGCCTACCCCGTGCGCTTCACCCAATGGGCCCTGCGCCCCAACTCGGGCGGTGATGGACAACACCGAGGTGGGTTGGGTGCGGTCTACGAAATCGAGCTGCTGGAACAAGACGCCGAGGTCTTCATCTTCGGCGAGCGTGGCAAGGCTCAACCACAAGGCATATATGGTGGTTCGGCAGGTTCTGTCAACGTTTTCAGCTATGAAAACAATAGCGAATGGCATGTGCCACCGATGAAATCCAAGATGATGGGCATCCGTTTACAGCGTGGCGAACGTGTGCGTTTGCAAACCCCTGGTGGCGGTGGCTATGGTCAGCCGAATGACCGTGCCGTCGAGGCGCGAGCGCATGACCTGGCGATGGGTTACGTGACCACCACCGGTGTGTCGAAAGGCCAAGCATGAACACCAAACCGTCTTACGTGGTGGGGGTGGATGTCGGCGGCACGTTCACTGACCTGTTTGTACTCAACGAAGCTGATGGCAGCGCTCGCATCGTCAAAGTCCCGTCCACGCGGGGGGAGGAGTCTCGCGGCTTCATGAACGGTGTGGCCAGGGTCACCGACACGGCGGCTGACATCGCCACCATCGTGCACGGCACCACCGTGGGCACCAACGCACTGCTGGAGCGCAAAGTCGCCCGCACCGGCATCATCACCACACGCGGTTTTCGGGACGTGCTGGAAATGCGCCGCCGTGACCGACCCCAAACCTGGGGGCTGCGTGGCAGTTTCGAGCCCATCGTGCCGCGCGACTTGCGCCTGGAGGTCGATGAACGCATCTTGGCCGACGGCACGGTACAGACGGCGGTCAACCTTGAACAAGTGCGCGAGCAGGCTCGTGCCTTGCTGGCCGCAGGCTGCGAGGCTGTGTGTGTGTTTTTCATCAACACCTACGCCAACCCCAACAATGAACAGGCAGCCGTGGCCGCCGTGCGTGAACTGTGGCCCAACAACTTTGTGACCGCAGCCAGCGAAGTCCTGCCAGAGATCCGGGAATTCGAGCGCTGCTCTACCGCCACGTTGAATGCGGCGCTGCAGCCCGTCGTTGGCAGCTATCTCGCCAAATTAGAGGGCGACCTGCGCACCCAAGGTTTTGGCGGTGAACTGCTGATCGTGCAAAGCAATGGCGGCGTGATGTCGCGCGCCACCGCCTGCGATGTGCCCGTGCGCACCGCGCTGTCAGGTCCGGCGGCAGGGGTGATCGCCTGCGCGGCCATCGCCCGCGCGGCAGGCTACCCCAATGCCATCACTGGCGACATGGGTGGTACCTCGTTCGATGTGTCTTTGGTGGCGAATGGCGAGGCCGCGTTGGCAGCCCAAACGGCCATCGAATTTGGCATGGTGGTGCGCTCGCCCATGATCCAGATCGAGACCATCGGCGCCGGTGGCGGCTCCATCGCCTCGGTGGACGCCAGCGGCATGTTGCAGGTTGGCCCGGAATCAGCAGGCAGCAACCCTGGTCCCGCTTGTTACGGGCGCGGCAACACCCGGCCCACGGTAACGGACGCCAACGTCTTGCTGGGTCGCATTGCCGCGGACCGCCCGCTCGGCGGTGGCCTGTTGGCGGCCATGGATGCAGCGCTGTCTCGGGCGGCCATTGAGGCCCACGTGGCCCAGCCGCTGGGCCTGGACGTGATGGCTGCAGCCGAAGCGATCTTGACGGTGGCCAACGCCCGCATGGCAGGTGCCATCCGGGTGGTGTCGATCGAACGGGGCCATGATCCCCGGCAATTTGCCTACATGCCCTTTGGCGGCGGCGGTGCGCTGCACGTGTGCGCCATGATGCGCGAGGTGGGCGTGGGCACCGGCATCGTGCCACGCTACCCTGGCGTCACCTCGGCACTGGGCTGCGTGATGGCCGACATGCGCCACGATGCCGTGCAGACCTTGAACAAAGCTTTGACCGAGCTGGACACCCACGACTTGCAACAGCGCGTGGCCCAATTGGCCAACGCCTGCCAAACCCGGCTGGACTCTGCAGGCGTGACCTTCACCGATGTACAAGAGTTGATCAGCCTGGACATGCTCTACGCAGGGCAAACCCACACGGTGCAGGTACCTGTGGCCCAAACGGCCTTGACGACCGAGGGCATCCGCACGGCGTTTGAGTCTGCCTACCAAGCGGCTTTTGGCCGCATCTTGTCTGGCATTGCCATCCGGGTGATGAACCTGCGCTATGCCCGCGTGGGTGTGCGACCCAAGTTCGACCTGCGGGTGCTGGCGCCCGCCACGTCGGCCACCACCACGCCACCCTCATCGGTGGGGGTTCAACGCGTGTACCACGCGGGCCAATGGTGGGACGCCCTGCGCTACCCACGGCTTGATCTGCCGGTGGGCACGCGCGTTGCGGGTCCAGCCATCCTGGAACAACCCGACACCACTGTGTGGCTGGAGCCCGGCTTTCACGCCACGGTAGACACCTTGGGCAATTTATTGGTGCATCCCTCATGAGCAAACACCCTCTGAACCCAGCGCGCACGGCGCTCGTCATCGTCGACCTGCAAAACGATTTTTTGGCCGCTGATGGCGCGTATGCCCGAGGTGGTGCTGTCAGCACAGCCGCAGGCTTGTTGCCCGACCGCGTCGCCCCTGTCGCACAAGCGCTGAAAGACAAAGGCGGCTTGGTGGCTGCGAGCCAGTTCACCCTGTGGCCCGACGCGCAGGGCGAGCCCATGGTGTCACCCCACCTGCTGGCGCTTCGGCCGTTCTTGCGCCGAGGTGACTTTGCACCGGGCAGCCGTGGGCAGGCGAATGTGGACGCGATTGCCCCATGGGTGGACGTGGCCGTTTGCAAGGTCGCCTATTCGGCCTTTTTCAACACGCAACTCGATTGGGTATTGCGCCATGCCGGTATCGACACCGTGGCCGTGTGCGGCATCGTCACCAACGGTGGTGTGGCCAGCACGGTTCGCGATGCCCACATGCGTGAACACCACACCATCGTGTTGGGTGACGGCTGTGCCGCGTTCAAGCCGGAAGTGCACCAAGCGGCGCTTGCCGACATGGGCACCGTGGCCGAGGTGATGGACTGTGCCGCGTTCATCGCCGCGTTGAACACCACCCCACGTTGACGGCACGTTGACCTCCGTGGTGAGCCCATGAGCCAACCCCGCGTTTGCCGCGCTGAAGCGTTGCCCCGTGCACCGGGAACCCAGCCAGAAGACAGCCATGTGCCCGTGTTGGTGGTGGGCGCGGGTGCCTGCGGCTTGACCGCAGCCTTGATGCTGCACGATGCAGGCATCGCCTGTGCTGTACTGGAGCGAGATGCCTTGCCCAGAGGCTCAACCGCCTTGTCTTCAGGCTTCATCCCTGCTGCGTCGACGCGTGCACAACGGGCGTTGGGCATCGTCGACAGCCCTGCCCAATTGGCCCTCGACATCCAGCGCAAAGCCAAGGGCATGGCCGCTGAGCACCTGGTTCAAGCCTATGCCAAAGCCATCGGACCGGCCATCGATGCGCTGGCCGAACGACACGGCCTTCAATGGCACTTGCTGGACACCTTTTTGTACCCTGGTCACAGCGTCCACCGCATGCACACGGTGCCTGAAACCACAGGGGCAGGTCTGATGGACCACTTGTTGAAAGCGCTGGCCAACACCGGTGTGCCATTGCTGACACAGGCCAAAGTGCATGAGCTGTGGGTGAACAACAACGACACCATCATGGGGCTGGGCTACCTCACGCCAGATGGCCAGGTCCATCACCTGGGCTGCGATGCCTTGCTGCTGGCCTGCAACGGCTTTGGTGGCAATGCCAGCATGGTCGCCGAGCTGATCCCAGAAATGGCACAGGCCACTTTTGGTGGTCACGTGGGAAACGATGGCAGTGCCGTGCTGTGGGGCCAGCAATTGCCCGCACAGTTGGCGGACATGGGCGCTTACCAAGGCCACGGCTCTTGGGCTGTGCCGCAAGGCGCGCTGGTGTCTGGGGCCTGGATGAGGGAAGGCGGCGTGCAAATCAACGCCTTGGGTGAGCGCTTTCACGATGAAACGCAGGGCTACTCCGAAGCCGCCATGCAAGTACTCGCCCAGCCCGGAGGGGTCGCCTGGAATGTGATCGACGACCCGTTGTTGGCGTTGGCTCGCACTTTTCCCGACTTCGTGCAGGCGCAAGACGCTGGCGCCGTGACCACCTGTGCCGATCTGGCGGCGTTGGCGCGTCACATCGGGTGTGACAGCGTGGCCTTACACACCCCTTTGGCTGCTGGCCCTGACCGCGCGTTCAAACGCCTGCTGCAAGCCCCCTTTCACGCCATCAAGGTCACAGGGGCCTTGTTCCACACCCAAGGTGGGCTGGCCATCGATGCCCATTGCCGTGTGTTGAGACCCGACGGACAACCTTTCCCTAACCTGCTGGCAGCCGGAGGCGCCGCGCGCGGTGTGTCAGGCCCGGCCGTGTGGGGTTACCTGTCTGGCAATGGGTTGCTCAGCGCGGTTGCGGGGGCTTACATTGCGGCCAACACCTTGCACCAACACCTCGCCTCACCTCTTTGAAAGGCCTGATGAGCATGACGTCAACACATACACTGAAGCAACGGCTGTCACAGCCTGACATCTTGCTGGCACCTGGCGTCTACGACGCGCTCAGCGCATTGATCGCCCAACAGTCGGGCTTTGAGGCGCTGTACCTGTCAGGCGCGTCGATTGCCTACACCCGCCTGGGTCGATCCGACGTGGGTTTGACCACCTACACCGAGGTAGAAGACAGCCTGGCCCGCATCACGGACCGTGTGGACATCCCGGTGATCGTGGACGCAGACACCGGTTTTGGCAATGCCCTCAACGTGCAGCGCACGGTGAGGGGCTTCGAGCGTGCGGGGGCGGCCATGGTCCAGATTGAAGACCAAAGCTTTCCAAAACGTTGCGGCCATTTGGAGGGCAAGACCTTGGTCAGCACCGCAGAAATGACAGGCAAGCTCAGAGCGGCATTGGACGCCAGGCACAGCAGCGACACCTTGATCCTCGCCCGCACGGACGCGATTGCCGTCGAAGGACTGGAAGCCGCGATGGAGCGTGCCGAGCACTACCTGGCCTGTGGCGTGGATGCGCTCTTCATCGAAGCCTTGCGCACCCCCGAGCAGATGGATGCCGCGTGCAAGCGTTTTGGCGCCAGGGTGCCCCTGTTGGCCAACATGGTGGAAGGTGGCAAGACGCCCGTGCAAAGCGCAGAAACCCTGCAACAGCGGGGATTCAAGATCGCGATCTTCCCAGGCGGCACAGCCCGCGCGGTCGCCCACACCCTGCAAGGGTATTACGCCAGCCTCAAGCTGGCGCAGACCACAGCGCCGTGGCGTGAGCGCATGCTGGATTTCGATGGCCTGAACGAGGTGATAGGCACACCTGAATTGCTGGCACAGGGCAAACGCTACGAGTGAATCGGTGCATTGGACAGGCTAAAACCTGCATCATGCAAGGTCAGTGGAAGCCCGCTATGCTGACGGGTTTGAATTTGCAAAGCAGGCTCTGAAGCCTCACGCGATGAACCCAGTCAACCAAGATTACTTTGTCCAGCACGCAGATGCCCACACGTGGCGGGAGCGCACCCTGCGGGCGCTCATCCGGCTCGGCCTCGGCAAGGCTGTTGGGTTGATCACGGTATTGGCGGTGATAGGTTCTTTGAGCGTGACGTTCGGATTTCACAGCTACCTGATACGGCATGGCAGCCGGCTCAGCAATGTTTCTTGGCTGATCAGCAGCGTCACGCCACTGCTGGTTGCTCCAACGGTGTCGTTCTTTTTTGTCTACTTGCTGCAAGAGTTGGACAAAGCCCGCCAGGCAGCCCACACCCTTGCAGTGCAAGACTACCTCACTGGTTTGTACAACCGCCGGTATTTCATGGCCCATGCGGACATCGAGTTTGCCAAAGCGCAGCGTTATCGCACACCGTTGTCGGTGTTGGCGCTGGACGCGGACCATTTCAAAGCCATCAATGACACCTACGGCCATCCTGCTGGCGATCAGGTGTTGGTCGCCATTGGCCAAGTCATGCAGTCTTGCGTCAGGGCGCTGGATTTGCCTGCGCGTTCGGGAGGAGAAGAGTTCATGGTGCTGCTGCCCATGACCGACGCCGCCAGCGCGATGGCCATGGCAGAACGCATCAGGGAGGAGATGGCCAGCAAGGTGATCACACATGAACAACAGACCGTTCGTGTGACCTTGAGTGTGGGGGTGGCGAGTTTGACGCCCTCCACAACCAGCATGGATGAACTGCTCACCCAGTGTGACAAAGCGCTCTACAGCGCCAAGGCTGCTGGTCGCAATTGCTGCAAATTGTGGATGGAGGGCGTTGTCAACAGCGCCCCCGCCTGAGCCACCAAGCTCAGGTCTTATCCTGGCGTGTTGAAGACAACAATGCCGTGATTTGCTCGTCTTTGGCCTTCCACAGCGCTTCCAACCAGCGGTGAAATTTTTTGCGGTAGGTGCTGTCACCCACATAGTCACCCCCCGAAAACTCTGAAGGTATCTCCACTTGCTGGACACGGACGGTGATTTGTGGGGTGTTGCCGCACAGGAAGTCCCAAAACGAAGGGATGCCCTGCGGGTACACGATGGTGGCATCGACCAGAGAGTGAAAGCTGTCGCCCATCGCGTCGAGCGCCATGGCCAGTGCCCCGGCTTTGGGCTTGAGCAGGTGCTGGTAGGGCGAGTTTTGGGTCTGGTGTTTTTCTGCGGTGAAGCGGGTACCCTCCGCAAAACTCATCACACTGGTCGGTACCAACGCGAACTTGGCACAGGCACGCTTGGCAGCGTTGCGGTCTGCATCGCGTTGGGCGGGTTTTTTGCGCAGGTCTGATTTGTTTTGCCGCTTCAGGAAAGGAAAATCCAAAGCCCACCAAGCCAACCCGATCACTGGCACGTAAATCAGCTCTTGCTTCAAAAAGAATTTCAGCAAGGGAATGCGCCGGTTGAGCAGGTGCTGCAACACAAAAATATCGACCCACGATTGGTGGTTGCAATTCACAAGGTACCAGTCCTCGTATCGCAACGTGTCCACCCCGGCCACGTTCCATTGTGTTTTTTGTGTGAGCCACATCCAGCCGCTGTTGCAAGCAATCCAGCAACTGGCAATCGCATTGAGCAGCGGGTCAATCAACTTGCGCACAGGGGCAAACGGCAAGACCAACTTGACGACAGCACACACAAACAGCAGCGCGCACCACACCAGGGTGTTGAAGACAAGCAGCAGCGTCGCGATGACGCCTCGGAGGACAGATGGCAAAAAATGGAACATGGTCAATCGATGGTTGGTGCTATTGTCGCCGCACCCATAATCTGCGGAGAAATTGACCGCTTTGGAGACAGGCATGAGCCCAGACGTGAACACCCCCCCATTTGAAACACATACCGTCAACGGCATCGCCATGCGGGTTGCCGTGCAAGGCACTGGCCCCCTGGTGCTGTTTTGCCACGGTTGGCCAGAGTCTTGGTATTCCTGGCGCAGCCAGCTCGCAGCCTTGTCTGCGGCAGGTTACCGTTGCGCGGCCCCTGACATGCGGGGTTATGGTGGCACCGAGGCACCGGCAGATGTGCAGCAGTATTCCATCTTGCACTTGGTGGGGGACATGGTGGCCTTGGTCAAGGCCTTGGGTGAAACCCAAGCCATCGTCGTCGGACACGACTGGGGCGCCCCCGTGGCCTGGCACTGTGCGCTGTTGCGACCCGACATGTTCCGCGCCGTCGCGGGCATGAGCGTGCCTTGGTCGCCTCCGGGACACGTGGAGTTTTTGGCCCACCTGCGCGGCATGGGCATCCACCACTTCTACATGCAGTACTTCCAACAGCCGGGTGTGGCCGAGGCGGAGTTCGAGGCCGATGTGGAAGCCAGCTTGCGGCGCATCCATTTCAGTGGCTCAGGCGATGGCCCCGAGAACAGTGCGTTTGGCATGCTCCCCGAGGGCCAAGGGTTCTTGAGCACCACGGTCGAGCCCACGCAACTGCCCGCCTGGTTGCCTGCGCAAGACGTAGCCTACTACGCGGCTGAATTCCAACGTGCCGGCTTTCGGGGTGGATTGAACTGGTACCGCAACATCCCCCGCAACTGGGAGTTGATGGCACCCTGGCGTGGCTGCGTGATCCACCAACCTTCGCTGTTCATCGCAGGCTCGAGAGACGGTGTGCTGAAGTTCCCGGCATCCCAGTCGCACATCAACAACTACCCGCGCACGCTGCCAGGCTTGCGAGGCTGCCACATCCTGGAGGGCGTTGGCCATTGGGTGCAGCGCGAACGCGCAGAGGCGGTCAGTGCGCTGTTGCTGGACTTTTTGAAAAGCCTCTGAGGTCTTGCGCGTCAGGCGGCCGGGGCAACGATGGTCGGGTTGCGCTGGAGCATGATGTCTTGCATGCGCAACTTGACCATGTCCACCAACGGGGCTTGGGCCGGGATGATGTAGTAGCGGTCTTCTTGTATGGCGGCGACCACGGCAGTGGCGACATCGGCCGGGTCCATGCCCACTTCGAGCGCAGCCCGGAAGTTGTCGGCCAACGTGCGGATGTTGCTGGGCAGCGCCGCCAGATCGGTCGCTGGCCCCATCGATGCGGGACGGTTGCGCTCTGCATCCATGATGGCCGTGCGGATCAAACCCGGACACAACACCGAGGCAGAGATGTTGGCCCCCACCCCCTTGAGGTCTTTGTACAAACCTTCGGTGAAACAAGCCACTTGGTGTTTCGACACAAAGTACGGGTTGCCGCCGGTCAACAACCCGGCCACCGAAGCCGTGTTCACCACATGGCCCTCATCCCCACCGGCGAGCATGCGGGGCACGAATTCACGCACACCGTAGAGCACGCCCATGAAATTGACGTTCATGACCCATTCCCAGTCAGACAAGGGTGACTCCCAGGCCAAGGTGCGCAAAGCAGGCGTGGCCACACCGGCGTTGTTACACAGCACATGCACAGCGCCGTATTCGGCGTAAGCCGCATCGGCCAAGGCTTTGATCTGCTCTGCCGAAGACACGTCGGTGCGCACGGCGATGGCCTGTGCACCTGCGGCACGCAAGGCGGTCAGCGATTGGGCCAAGGTGGCCTCTTCAATGTCTGCCATCACCAACTTCATGCCCTGCTGTGCAAACACTTTGGCCATGGCCAAACCGATGCCACCAGCAGCCCCGGTGACCACAGCCACGCGACCGTTCAACTGCTTCATGGGTAAGTCTCCTGTGGGTTACGAAGGTCTGCCGACAGTGGCAGCAGCTCTGCCTCAGCCCCCTCGGGCAAGGGGTAGCCATCCACATTGAGGGCCATGCTGACCAGGGTGTAGTAGCTCATGGTGGCCATGAGGTCCACCACGCCGCGCTCGCCAAAATGGGTCACCGCCAGACGGTACGTGTCATCACTCACGCGACGATGACGGATCAACTCACCACAAAACTGATGCACCGCTTTGACCTCGTCGGTCAACCGTGCGGGTGCAGGTTGACCCGTGGCAATGGCCTGTATCAGGCTTGAAGGCAGCCCAGCATCTTCGGCAATGCGCCGGTGCGCCCACCACACAAACTGCGCCGACCAATCCCGCGCAACCATCAAAATGGCCAGCTCGTTCAAGGCCAAGGGCAGCGAAGACTGAAAGCGGGTGTGCGCCCCAAACTGTTGCGCCAAGTGACCGACCTCTGGACTGCGCAACAGCACGTTGTAAGGCCCTTGCATCGCGCCACGTTGACCGCCGAGCACGGCCATCGTCATGGCTTGCTGCGCCGGCGTCATGGTGGCCCAGGTCAGTGGTTTGAAGCGCTTACCTCGCAACTCAAACGGTGGCGGATCGACGGGGAGACTGGTGGGCTGGGTCATGGGAAGGTGCTTGAGGCCATCCAACCCCTACACGGGCTTGTCGCCCTTGAGGGTGATGCGGTGCAACAGCCGCCGAAAGCCGTGGTAGTCGTTGATCGGGTTGTGCTGGGCACAGCGGTTGTCCCAAAACGCCAGCGCATCGGGTTCCCACGACCAGCGGCAGGTGAACTCAGGTTTGACCTGGTGCTGGAACAAGAAAGCGAGCAACGGTGCACTTTCGGCCTCGGTGAGCCCCTCAATGCCAGCCGTATGGGCCACGTTCACATACAAGGCTTTGCGGCCAGTTTCGGGGTGGGTGCGAACCACCGGGTGGCTGTTCATGTAACTTTTGGGCGCCGCTTCTTTGCCATCGGTCTTCAGCCGGTCTTCACGGGTTTTGGACACATCGGCTTTGGCCGAACTGCTGATGCCACGCTAACCTTCCAGCAGGCGTTGCATGGTGTCTGACAAGGCTTCG
>CAZHDP010000021.1:0-11129 GCA_964531605.1 uncultured Burkholderiaceae bacterium
CGCCAGCGTGAACTGGCTCACGATCAGCAAGCCACCGCCCACGTCTTGCACACTGCGGTTCATCTTGCCGTGCTCGTCTGAGAAGATGCGCAGCTTCAGCAATTTCGCCAGCAGTTTGTCGGCTTGGGCTTCGGTATCGCCCTTTTCAGCGCACACGAAGATCAGCAGGCCATGGCCTATTGCGCCGATGCATTGCTGGTTGACGACGACTTTGGCGCTGGTGACGCGCTGGCTGAGGCTGATCATGGCGGGGCTCTGGCAGTGGACAGAGCGAGCATGTTAGCGTGACCGCTATAGTCCCTGCATGGCCAAAGACAAAACAATTTACACCTGCACCGATTGCGGCGGCACCACGCCCAAATGGTTGGGCAAATGCCCCCATTGCAATGCCTGGAACACCTTGATCGAGTCTGTCGCTGAGTCGAACGCGCCCGTCAAAAACCGCTTTGCCTCTTTGGCCAAAACCGCTGAAATCACCCGCCTGGGCAGCATCGAAGCCACCGACATGGCGCGCACGCCCACGGGCCTGGAGGAGTTGGACCGGGTCTTGGGCGGCGGCATGGTCGAGGGTGGGGTGGTGTTGATTGGCGGCGACCCTGGCATCGGCAAATCCACCTTGCTGTTGCAGGCCCTGGATGCCTTGCAGCGGGTGGGGTCGAACACGCTTTACGTGACCGGTGAAGAGAGCGGCGCGCAGGTGGCGTTGCGGGCGCAGCGCCTGGGCCTGCTCAACAGCCAGGTCAATGTGTTGGCCGAAATCCAGCTGGAAAAAATCCTGGCCACCTTGGACAGCACCCGCCCTGCGATTGCGGTGATTGACTCCATTCAAACGGTGTATTCCGATCAACTGACCTCGGCCCCCGGCTCGGTCGCCCAGGTGCGCGAATGTGCGGCCCACCTGACCCGCATGGCCAAGGCCAGTGGCGTGTGCGTGGTGCTGGTCGGCCATGTGACCAAAGAAGGCGCACTGGCCGGTCCGCGCGTGCTGGAGCACATGGTGGACACGGTGCTGTACTTTGAGGGCGACACCCATTCCAGTTTTCGTTTGGTGCGCGCCATCAAAAACCGCTTTGGCGCGGTGAACGAAATTGGCGTCTTTGCGATGACCGAAAAAGGCCTCAAAGGGGTGACGAACCCGAGTGCAATTTTTCTGAGCCAGCACAGCGAGCCTGTGCCGGGCAGTTGTGTGCTGGTGACCTTGGAGGGCACGCGGCCGATGCTGGTGGAGATACAGGCGCTGGTGGACAGCGGTGGCCCCAGCCCGAGGCGCTTGTCGGTGGGCTTGGACCGTGACCGCCTGGCGATGTTGCTGGCTGTGCTGCACCGCCATGCGGGCGTCGCCTGCATGGACCAGGATGTGTTCGTGAACGCGGTGGGTGGTGTGCGCATCAGTGAGCCAGCGGCTGACCTGAGCGTGATGCTGGCCATCACCTCCAGCCTGCGGGGCAAACCCTTGCCCAAAGGTTTTTTTGCGTTTGGTGAAGTGGGCTTGGCCGGGGAAGTGCGGCCTGCGCCGCGTGGGCAAGAGCGCTTGAAAGAGGCCGCCAAGCTTGGCTTCAGCGTGGCGGTGGTGCCCAAGGCGAACGCGCCCAAAAAGCCCATCGAGGGGTTGACCATCCATGCGGTCGAACGGGTAGAGCAAGCGATGGACGTGGTGCGCGGCTTGGGCTGAGCGCGCAGCGCGGGCTCAGCGCCGCAACGCGCGTTCTTCCAGCCACGGCAAGACCTGCTCCGCAGGCATGGGGCGCCCATGCAAGAAGCCTTGAATTTCGTCGCAACCCATGGCCTGCAACAAGTGGTGTTGCTCAGGGGTTTCGACGCCTTCCGCAATCACGATGAGACCCAGGCTGTGGGCCAAGGTGATGACGGCCTGTGAAATGGCCTGGTCTTCCCGGTCCGTGCAGAGTTGGCGCACGAACGACTGGTCCAGTTTGAGCACGTCCAGCGGAAACCGCTTGAGGTAGGCCAAGCTCGAATACCCGGTGCCAAAGTCATCAATGGCCAGCTTCACGCCCATGCTCTTGAACTTGCGCAGCAAATCCAGCGTGCGTTGCAGGTCGTGCATCGCCGTGCCTTCGGTGATCTCCAATTCCAACAAACTCGCGGGCAAGTTGGCCATGTCCAGTGCCTGTTGCACGTGGTCCAGCAAGTCGGGGTCGGCGAACTGGCGTGCTGACAAATTCACGGCCACACGCAAGGGATGCGCCGTTGCGGGACGGTTTTGCTGCCAGCTTCGGGCTTGGGCGCAAGCTTGCTGCAACATCCACGCGCCCAAATGAACGATCTGGCCGTTGTCTTCCGCCAAGGGGATGAAGCGTGCAGGGGACACCAAACCTTGCTGGGGGTGTTCCCATCGCATGAGGGCTTCAAACCCCCTCACGATGCCATTGGTCGCACACACCTGGGGCTGAAAATAGGCCTTCAATTCATTGCGGTTCAAGGCCCGGTGCAGGTCGTTGTGCAAGCGCATGCTGGCCGACAGCTCAGGTGCCGCATCTTGCCGGTACACCGCTTGTCGCTGCCCGGGCTTGCTGCGCGCCACGGCCAAACTCATCTCCAGCCGGTTGATCAACGCCTCCGCGGTGATGTCAGGGCTGTCAGCTTCGCAGGCACCCACGGAGACGGACGGAAAGTGCTCTTCATCTTCGAGCTTCAGTGGCAGGCCCATGGCTTCAAGCAGGAAGGACGTGGCTGTTTCAAGGGCTTGTCCCTGTGGCCATGCCGCCGCCAGCACCGCCAGGCGGTCTTCGCCCAGTCTCGCAACGGTACACGGTGCGCCCATGGCCAATTGGGTTTGGGCGCTCAGACCGGTCAGCCGCTGTGCTAATTGTTGAATGGCGTTGTCGAGCTGCCCACGGCCCAGCACTTCGCCCAATTGAGGCAAGTTGTCCATGCCCACGATCCACAGCGCGCACCCTGAGATGCCTTGGGTCACCCCCGGGATCTGTGCCGCCGCCAACGCATTGCGCAGCAACAGCACGAAGTGGGCGCGGTTGGGCAGATCGGTGATCGCGTCGTAATGCGAGATGCGATGGGCCTGAACAGCCAGTCGGCGGCTGGCCAACTTCTGGTTGGATGCTTTGTCCAGTTGTGCGCGGATGCAGCTGAGCAACTCGTCGCGTTGAAAGGGTTTGGTCAGGTAATCGTCGGCCCCCAGGTTCATGCCTTCACGCACATCGCGGTGGTCGGCACGTGCGGTGAGCAGCACCAGGGGCACATGGGCGGTGTGGGGATCAGCGCGCACCGCCGCCACCAGCTGATGGCCCGTCATCTCTGGCATCATCACATCGCTCAGAACCAGGTCGGGCAGGTGCTCTTTGACCAGTTCAAGGGCTTCCATGCCATTGCTGCCCGTGAGCACTTCGTAGCCCTCCATGCGCAGCAGCCTGGCCAGGTTTTGGCGCAAAACGGTTTCGTCTTCGGCGATGACGATGCGGTGGCTCACGGTGCGTCCAGTTGTCGGTCGGAGGCCATCTCCGAGGGATCATGGGGGAGGGTGACGGTGAATCGGGTGCCCAGCCCAGCCTCACTGACCACGTCAATGCTGCCACCGTGCATTTCAACTGACTTTTTGACAATCGACAAGCCCAACCCGGTCCCCGGAATGTTGCCCACGTTGCTGGCCCGGTGGAACGATTCGTAAAGGTGTGGGATTTCAGCAGAGGGGATGCCGATGCCTTTGTCGATCACTTCAAACACCGTTTGCTTGGTGTCTCTGTGAACCTGAAATTGGACCACCTCGCTGTTCGGGGAGTATTTCAGGGCGTTGGACAGCAGGTTGCTGAAAATGTGCCGCAACAGTTTTTCGTCGTAAACGCCTTGGCCCGGCGCACCCTCGTAGTGGTAGTGCAGGCGGGTTGCGGGTTCGCAAGCGAGGGACAAGGCTTCAAAAATCAAAGACCGACACAGCTTGTCCAGGTTCAGGCTGTCGGGGTTGTAGTCCAACATTTGTGCTTCAGATTTGCCAATCAGCAGCACCCGCTCCAGCATGCGCGTCATGCGTTGCACAGCTGTTTCGATGTTGGACAGGGTCTCGACGCGTTCGGTTTCACTGAGTTTGCCGCTGTAGTGCCGCAAGAGTTCCGATGACGACTGGATGGTGGCCAACGGGGTGCGAAATTCGTGGCTGGTCATTGACACAAACCGCGAACGCAGTTCATTCAATTCGGTCTGGCGTTGCAGCGCGACGCGGATGTCCTCTTCCGCTTGGCGTCGTTCGGTGATGTCCAGCATGGTCCAGATCACCCCTGCGTCGGGGTTGCGGTCGACCACGCACCGTCCTGATAACACCACCCAAAAGGGCTCACCGTTGCGGCGTTTGATCAGTCGTTCGTCCACATAGGTGCCTGACTCCTGCAGTGCCCGCATGGTGCTTTCGCCGTCTGCGACGTACTCGATTTCGGAGTCATAAAACATACGGCTGGATGAGCCCATCAGCTCGGCACGGCTGAACCCGGTCATCTCCACGTATTTGTCGTTGACCCACTCGATGCGGCGGTTGCGGTTGTAGCTGATGCCCACCAGGGTGCTGTTCAAAATCGCTTCGCGCTCGTTGGAAGTGCTTTGCAGGGCCACTTCCAGCTCTTTACGGGCGGTGATGTCCATGATGACACACACCGTGCCTTGACTCCTGTCCCTTGGCGTCACCGCTTTGCCCGACAGCAACGCCCAGAAGAGCTTGCCGTCCAATCGGCGCATTTGCAACTCGTGTTGGTAGTCCTGACCCGCATCGATGCACCGGGCCACTTCAGCCCCTACGTCGATGTACTGCTGGCGCGACAGGTAAAACGGCTCCATCGAGGTCACCGCCTCTGCGCTCTCGCCCGCAAAAATGGTGCGCATGGCCGAATTTGCCCACTTCAGCCTGCCCTCTGGTGTGAGGAACGCAATCCCCATGATGGAGTTTTGCAAGATGGTTTCGCGCTCTTCCAGCGTGGTGCGCAACTCCGCCTGCAGGTTCTTTCGGTGGTTGATGTCCGAGAAAAACATCAAGGTGCCCAGTTGCCCTTCCCAAGGGACGTTGGTGACACCCACCTCCAACCAGGTGATGTCACCGTTGTCGTGCAACAGCCGCAACTCAAAGCGGTCGTTGAGGATTTCTCCGCGGTTCCGTCGACGTTGCCGGTCAAGGATGAATGCCCGGTCTTCGGGGTGCACCGCGAAGAAAAAACCGTCGGCCAAAATAGCCTCGCGCGACCGGCGCAACAACGCTGCCGCCCGGAAGTTGGCGAACACGATGCGGTTGTTTTGCAGGACCATCATGCCCTCGCCCACGTGCTCGACCACCGCCTTGTAGCGCTCTTCTGACAGTTTCAGCGCCGTCGTGGTGTGCTTTTGTTCGGTGATGTCCCGAAAGAACGACATGGTGGCTGGTCGCCCGTCCCAGTTCACGGTGATGTTGCGTGAGCCGATCCAACGCCAGCCGCCATCGCTGTCCACGCGCCGGAACTCGTTGTGTACCGAGGGGGCTTCTCCTGCTTGTCGACGGCGGATGCGGTCTTCCACCGCCGCACGGTCGTCGGGGTGCAGCCAGCTCACGGGGTAACTGCCGATCATCTCTGCCTCGGGCACGCGCAGCACGTCGCTGGCCTGTGCGTTGGCAAACACAACACGGTCATCCTGGATGACGATCATGCCTTCGCCCAGGTGCTCCACCAACTCCTGGTAGCGCTCGGCGGTCTGTTGGTGCAGGCTTTCCCGGGCTTCCAATTCGAGCACCCGCGCTTGCAACTGGGCAATCTCAAGTTGCGCGGTGCTGAGTGAGGTATGGGGGGCATTCATGTCAAGCTTGGGGTATAGCAGATATGGCATACGCACCTGAAACAGTAGGGTTTTTGTGCGGCGATGGCAAGGGGCATGACCCGTTTAAACTCTGCGACGCTGGCGAACCCGCCAGCAGGAGCATGTTGTTGATGAATTTTCAAAAAACGGGGCTGGCAAAAATGGGCGTCATCGCCGCAGCCTTGATCGTGTTGGGCGTGGCCTGGCACAACTTCAAATGGGTGGGCGTGGCGTTCGTCGTCACGGCTGCCGTGATGTGGATCTTGCTGCATTTCACCCGCGCGTTGCAGGTGCTCAAGCGTGCGGCAGACCGGCCGATGGGGCACGTGGCCAGCGCGGTCATGCTCAACGCCAAACTCCGATCTGGCGTGTCCTTGCTGCATGTGATTGCCATGACCAAAAGTTTGGGCCTGCTGCAGTCCGAGAAAGACGCGCAGCCTGAAGTCTTCCGCTGGACCGACACCGGGCAATCCCACGTCACCTGCGAATTCCATGGGGGCAAACTCACCTCATGGACCTTGTTTCGCCCCCCACAAGAGGGTGCCGAGCCTGACGCGCCTTAAAATTGACCGGGGGCTTTTTGATGGCCCCTGTCTGTGCTTTTTGGCATTTCCCGTTTCATCTCTAGGAGTTCCCGCATGAGTGCATTACCCCCCAGCATGGCTGACCGCGACGGCAAGATCTGGATGGACGGCCAAATGGTGGATTGGCGTGACGCCAAGATCCATGTGCTCAGCCACACCTTGCATTACGGTTGTGGTGCGTTTGAAGGCGTGCGTGCCTACAACACCGTGGACGGCACCGCGATTTTCCGGCTGGAAGAGCACACCGACCGCCTGTTCAACAGCGCCAAAATTTTGCGCATGGCGATCCCGTTCACCAAAGAGCAGGTCAATGAAGCGCAAAAGGCCGTGGTTCGTGAGAACAAGCTGGAGAGCTGCTACCTGCGCCCGCTCACCTGGATCGGCTCGCAAAAGCTGGGCGTGTCCCCCAAGGGCAACACCATTCACCTGATGGTTGCTGCTTGGGCCTGGGGCGCCTACCTGGGCGAAGAGGGCATGAAGCGCGGCATCCGCGTCAAGACCAGCAGCTACACCCGCCACCACGTCAACATCACCATGACGCAGGCCAAAGCGGTGAGCAACTACACCAACTCCATCCTGGCCAACATGGAAGCCACTGAAGATGGCTACGACGAAGCTTTGCTGCTCGACAGCTCGGGCTTCGTGTCTGAAGGTGCGGGCGAAAACATGTTTGTGATCAAAGACGGTGTGGTCTACACCCCCGACTTGTCGGCAGGCGCACTCAATGGCATCACCCGCAACACGGTGCTGCACATTTGCAAAGACCTGGGCCTGGAACTGGTGCAAAAGCGCATCACCCGCGACGAGGTTTACATCGCCGATGAGGCCTTCTTCACCGGTACCGCTGCCGAAGTCACGCCCATCCGTGAACTCGACCGCATCGAGCTGGGCAAGGCTGGCTATGTCGGCAGCCGTGGCCCGATCACCGAAAAAATTCAAACGGCCTTTTTTGACATCGTCAACGGCCGCAACCCCAAATACGCCCATTGGCTGAGCAAGGTTTGATCCCATCATGAGCAAGTCCACCATTGAACTCCTGGCTGCTGACCTGAACCACCAAGGTGGTGTGTTCTGCCCATCTCCCAAAGCCGACATGAAGCTGTGGAACACCCACCCCAAGGTGTACCTGGACGTGGCCAAAACGGGTGAGGCCAAGTGCCCTTATTGCGGCACGGTTTACAAGCTCAAAGCGGGTGAGCACTTTGGCGGCGGCGGGCACTGACCTGACATGACCCGTTCCCTCATCATCGCCCCGCAATGGATAGGCGATGCGGTGATGACCGAACCGCTGATGCGCCGACTGCACCAGCGTGGCGAGCGTTTGACGGTTGGGGCCTTGCCTTGGGTTGCACCGGTGTACCGCGCGATGCCGCAAGTGGCCGAGGTGATTGAATTCCCGTTCCAGCACGGCGGCTTGCAGTTCAAGGCGCGGCGAAGCTTGGGCAAGCAACTGCAGGGCCAGTTTGACACGGCTTACGTGTGCCCCAACTCCCTCAAAAGTGCCTTGCTGCCCTTCCTCGCCAGCATCCCCAAGCGGGTCGGCTATCTGGGGGAGGCCCGTGTGGGCCTGTTGACCCATCGTTTGAAAAACCCGGCCAAAGGCCATCGCCCACCCATGGTGGCGTTTTATTCGGCCCTCAGTGGCGAATCGGGCACGGACCACGACCGCCCCCAATTGCAATTGCCCCCTGGCGATGTGGTCCAAGACTTGGCGGGCCTGGGTGTGTCGGCCCAAGGCTTTCATGTGTTTGCGCCAGGGGCTGAATATGGCCCAGCCAAACGTTGGCCTGCTGAGCACTTTGCGGCGCTGGCGAGGGCGTTGTCCTTGCCCGTCATCTTGCTGGGGTCGGGCAAAGAGGCTGAGTTGTGCGAGCGCATCGCCCAAGCTGCGCCCGGTCGGTGTCAAAATTGGGCAGGAAAAACCACTTTACGGCAAGCCCTGTCTTTGATTGCTGCTACCAAAAGCATAGTGAGCAACGATTCCGGTTTGATGCACGTGGCCGCCGCTTTTGGGGTGCCGCAGGTGGCCGTGTTCGGGTCTTCCAGCCCGTTGCACACGCCGCCCTTGAGTGGTCTGGCGCAGGTGGTGTGGCTCAAGAACGATGCGTCGTACCAACCAGCGTTGGATTGCGCACCCTGCTTTCAGCGTGAATGCCCTTTGGGACACACCCGTTGTCTGAACGATGTGTTGCCCGAGCGGGTGTTGCCCTTGCTCAGCGCTTGACCACTTTGAGCGCGTGCTCGGTGAAGCTGAGCAGCAAGCGACTGGGTGCGTCTTGCGGGGTAGCGAGCGCAATGCCAATGTGGGTGTGGGGCGGGTTATCGGTCAGCGACAAAAACTTCACACCGCGGTTCACATAACGCCTTGCCACGCCAGGCACCAGCGCCACACCCAGGCCGCTTTCCACCAGACTGATGATGGTTTGAACCTGTACCGCCTCTTGGGCGATCCGTGGCGAAAACCCCGATTGCTGGCACCGCAACACCGACACCGCGTACAGGTTGGGCACGGCCGACTCGGCGTACATCACAAACGGCTCTTCGGCGGCTTCCGCCAGGGCCATCTGGCTGCGCTGGCCCCAGGGGCTGTCTGCCGCCACGGCCAGCACAAACTCGTCTTCCTCCAGCGTGGTCAGTTTGAAGTGCCCCGCGTGCAGCACCGGAAACCGAACCAGGCCCACGTCCAGGCTGCCCTGGCCCAAGCGGTCCAGGATGGTGGCCGTGGTGGATTCAGCCAGTTCCAACTCGATGTTCGGGAAGCGCTTGCGAAAGCTGGGGATCAGCCGCGGCAACAGGGCGTACGTGGCCGAGCCGATGAACCCCACCCGCAGCAGACCACCTTCGCCATGCAAGGCCGCACTCACCGCCTTTTGGCACTGCTCCGCATGGAACAACGCCTGCCTGGCATCTCCCAACATGGCCTGACCCACGGGGGTGAGTCGAACGCCCGTGGGGTGGCGGTTGTGCCATGTGCAATTGCGACGCGGCTTTGTGGAAGTTCCCTGTTTCTGCCAGGGTGACAAACTGTTGAAGTTGTTTCAGGTTCATGCGCAGCCCTTGCTTGTCCTGATACCGTTTAGGTATCAATGTTGTTATTCTTAATATTAGACAGTATGCCCGCAAGGGGGTAGATTCTGGCGCTTCGACAAGCACAAACCCTGGAGCTCCCCACGATGACATCTTTGCCTCTTTCTGGTGTGCGGGTCATTGACGCCAGCGTCGTGGTCATGGGCCCTTATGCCAGCCAATGGTTGGCCGACATGGGCGCCGAGGTCATCAAGGTCGAATCTCCCGAGGGCGATTCGACCCGCCAAACGGGGCCCACCACCGAAGCAGGCATGTCCGCCATCTTTTTGGGCGTCAACCGCAACAAAAAAAGCGTGGTTATCGACCTCAAACGCCCCGACGGACCCGCCACCCTGCACCAGTTGATTGCCTCGGCCGATGTGTTCATGCACAGCATGCGCCCGCAAAAACTGGGGGCTGTGGGCCTGGACCCGGCCACGCTGCGTGCCCAATACCCCAGGCTGGTGTACGCCGGGTTGCATGGGTTCACTGAGAGCGGCCCCTACGGTGGCAAGCCTGCTTATGACGACATCATCCAAGGGCTCTCTGGTGGGGCTGCTTTGATGGCGCAGCAAACCGGTGTCGCCCGTTACTTCCCCACCATCGCAGCAGACAAAACCAGTGGCCTGGTGGCCGCCATGTCCATCATGGCGGCACTGGTGCAGCGCAACGCCACCGGGCAGGGCAGTTTTGTAGAGATCCCCATGTTCGAGACCATGGTGGCCTTCAATTTGGTGGAGCACGCCTATGGCGAACACTTCGAGCCCCCCTTGTCCGCCCCTGGCTACCCCCGCGTGCTGGCCGATTGGCGCCGCCCTTACCGCACAGCAGACGGCCACGTGTGCATGATGCCGTACACCAACGCGCATTGGCAGCGCTTCTTCACCGCGGCAGGGGAGCTTGACCTGGTGACCGATGAGCGGTTCACGACCATGCCCGGACGCACACAGCACATCGAGGCGTTGTACGAAATCACGGGGCGCATCGTGGCCCAACAGGACACTGCGTATTGGCTCGACCTGTGCGACCGCCTGGAGATTCCTGCTGCCCGCATGAATACCTTGGCGGATTTGAAAAACGATCCGCATTTGCAGGCCACAGACTTCTTTGCCCAGGTGACCGACCCGGCCATGGGTGAATTGCGCTTTCCGGGCGTCCCCGTCTTGTTTGACGGCCAACGACCGCCCGTGCGCACGCCACCACGCTTGGGAGCCGACACCGCGCAGGTGCTGGCGCAAGCGGGCGTGCCCGCCGAGCGCATCGCCACCTTGTTGGCCTCGGGCGCGGTGGCCGGCCCGACCCCCTCGCGTTGATTCCCCTTTGAATTCAGGACTCCACCCCATGACCCCACCTTCCGCACCGTTGACCCGCCTGGGCCAAGGCTTTCATTGGCAAGACCTCACCGTGGGTCAGCGTTTTGAAACCTTCAGCCGCACCATCACCGAAACCGATCTGGTGAATTTCATTTCGTGCACCGGCATGCTGGAGGCCATCTTCATCGAAGAGGGCTATGCCGGTGGCGCGATCCGAGGCCGACCTGTGCCCGGTGCGCTGACCTACACCTTGATCGAAGGCTTCATCTTGCAATCCATGATCCAGGGCACGGGCCTCGCGATGTTGGAGCTGGTGCAAAAAATACACGGTCCTGTGTTGGTGGGCGACACCATCCATGCCACTGTCGAAGTGACCGCGGTGAAA
>CAZHDP010000021.1:11139-16086 GCA_964531605.1 uncultured Burkholderiaceae bacterium
GCGGTGAAACCCACGTCGGCCCACAACCGCGCCATCGTGGATTCAGACATCGTGGTGCTGAACCAGCGCGGCGACACCGTGATGACCTATTCCGCTAAACGCTTGCTCGCGGGCCGCCCTGCCTGAACGACACTCAACATCACTTTTGGAGACCTCATGAACGCTTTGAATCGCCGTGCCTGTACTGCCCTTGTTGCCACTGCCATGCTGGCGCTTTGGCCCGCCGCGTCGGCGTTGGCACAAGCCAATTACCCTGACAAAGCGATCAAGATGGTGATCGCCTTCCCACCTGGCGGCCCGACCGACCTGGTAGCCCGCGTGTTGGCCCAAAAGCTTTCTGAGCAAATGGGGCAGTCGGTGGTGGTGGACAACAAACCTGGCGCCAACGGCAACATCGCGGCAGAGTTGGTGGCCAAAGCCCCGGCGGACGGTTACACCGTGTTCTACAACACCTCGGCCATCGCGCTGAGCCCGGCGTTGTACAAAAAGCTCAGCTACGACGTGCGCACTGAGTTTGCGCCGGTGGCGCTCACCGCGGTGATCCCCCTGGTCTTGGCGGTTCACCCCTCTTTGCCTGTCAACACCGTGCAAGAGTTTTTGGCCCACGTGAAAGCCAACCCTGACAAGCTCACCTACGGGTCAGCAGGCAACGGCAACATCACGCACCTGGGCGCGTTCATGATGTTGCAAGACAAGGGTTTGAGTGCGGTGCATGCGCCCTACAAAGGCAGCGCACCAGCCTTGACCGACTTGGTGGGCGGGCAAACCCAGTTCACCACCGACACCATCAATTCATCGCTGCCTTTCATCAAAGACAAGCGCTTGAAAGCTTTGGCGGTCACCAGCTTGAAACGCACCTCGGTGCTGCCCGACGTGCCCACCTTGAACGAAACGGTGATGCCAGGCTTTGAAGTCGGTGCATGGCAAGGCCTGCTGGTGCCCGCCAAAACATCGCCCGACATCATCAAGCGTTTGAACACCGAAGTGCTCAAGGCCTTGGCATCGCCCGATGTCAAAGCCAAACTTGCGGTGCAAGGGGCCGAGCCTTTGGGCTCCACGCCTGCGGAGTACGGCAACTACATCAAGACCGAACTCGACCGCTGGGCCCGTGTGGTCAAGCAGACCGGCGCTTCGTTGGAATGAAGGGGGCTCCCGCCCCTCGTGTGTTGACCCTTTTGAACGAGATGAACCCATGAAACGCGTTGTTTTCCTCCGCCACTTCGCCGTTGCCGCTGTGGCCGCGTCCACCTTGTTGCCAGGCTTGTCCGCTTGGGCCCAGAGCGCATCGGACTTCCCCAACAAGCCCATCAAGTTTGTGGTGCCGTTCCCGCCAGGCAGTGGCACCGACACGTCAGCGCGCTACTTCGGCAAGAAGCTGTCTGAGTTGATCGGCCAAGCTGTGGTGGTGGACAACAAACCTGGCGCCAATGGCTTCATCGCCGTGCGGGCCGTGTTGTCTGCGCCAGCCGACGGTTACACCGTGTTCGTCGGCAGCAATTCCACTTTGGCGGTGAATGCGGCCTTGTTCAAGGCGCTGCCTTATGACCCGGTCGCCGACTTTGCCCCGCTGACGATGATGATGCGTTCGCCTGCACTGTTGATCGCCCCTCCGAACTCGCCGCACGCCACGGTGACCGATTTGGTCGCTGCCGCCAAGGCCCAGCCCGACAAGTTGGACTATGGTTCTGGCTCTGCCGGTTACCAACTGATGGCGGAGCTGTTCAATGACGTGGCGGGCGTACAAACCCACCATGTGCCATTCAAGGGTGCGGGTGAGGCCATCACGGCGGTGGCTTCGGGCACGGTGCACCTGGCTTTTGCGGACATCACCGGAGCCTCCGAAATGGTCAAAGGGGGCAAGCTGCGTGGCCTCGCCGTCGCCTCGGATCGCCGTGTCGCGGCACTGCCCAATGTGCCCACCGCCAAAGAAGCGGGTTTGGCCAACTTCACGGCCTACACCTGGGTCGGGGCCATGGTGTCGGCCAAAACGCCGAAGCCAGAAACCGACAAACTCGCGGCGCTCTTGACCAAGATCGAAAACCTGCCTGAGACCCGCGAGTTCTACGAGCGTTTAGGGGCCGAAGTCATGCGTGGCGGCCCTGAAGAAATGCGGGCGTTCCAAAGTGCCGAGATCCAACTCTGGAAACGCATCGTGACCAAAGCCAAGGTGGAACAACAGTGAGCGCCGCCGACCACACCGCCACCGCCCCACGGGGTGCGCTGTCGCACATCCGTGTGTTGGATTTGTCCCGTGTGTTGGCTGGCCCCTGGGCCGGGCAAACCTTGGGTGACTTGGGTGCCCAGGTCATCAAAGTGGAGCGCCCCGGCACGGGCGACGACACGCGCTTGTGGGGGCCGCCGTTTTTACAGGACGCTCAGGGCAAACCGACCAACGATTCGGCGTACTACCTCTGTACCAACCGCAACAAACAATCCATCGCCGTGGACTTCACCAAGCCCGCTGGGCAGGCGCTGATCCAGGATTTGGCCAAAACGTGCGATGTCGTCATCGAGAACTTCAAAGTTGGCAGCCTGCAGCAATACGGTTTAGACCACGCCACCTTGCGGGCATTGAACCCGCGCTTGGTGTATTGCTCGATCACCGGTTTTGGCCAGACCGGGCCTTACGCGGCGCGTGCGGGCTATGACTTTTTGATCCAAGGCATGGGGGGCCTGATGAGCGTAACAGGCCGGCCCGATGCCGAGCCCGGTGCGGGCCCGATGAAGGTCGGCGTTGCCTTGACCGACATCCTGACCGGTTTGTACGCCAGCACCTCGATCTTGGCCGCCTTGGAGGCCCGCAACATCACGGGCGAGGGGCAGCACATCGACTTGGCCTTGCTGGATGTGGGCATTGCCTGCTTGGCCAACCAGGGCATGAACTACCTGTACAGCGGCAAAGCCCCTCAACGCATGGGCAATGCCCATCCCAACACGGTGCCGTACCAAGACTTCCCCACGGCCGACGGCTACATGATCCTGGCCATTGGCAACGATGGCCAGTTTGCCAAATTCTGTGCTGCGGTAGATCACCCCGAATGGGCCACTGACGTGCGGTTCAAGACCAACGAAGGCCGTGTCACCCACCGTGGCGAGTTGATCCCCTTGATGCGCCAGGCCACGGTGATGCGCAGCACGAAAGAATGGATCGCGTTGTTTGAAACGGTGGGTGTGCCGTGCGGCCCGATCAACACCATTGCCGATGTGTTTGCCGACCCGCAGGTGCAATCGCGCGGTGTTCAGTTTGAGATGCAACACCCCGTGGCTGGGCCGATTCCGTTGGTGGCCAGTCCGATGCGTTTGTCTGGCACGCCGGTGCAATACCGGCACGCGCCACCGCAATTGGGGCAACACACCCACACGGTGTTGCGTGACGTGATGGGCCTGAGTCCACAGGCCATTGAGCAATTGACACAACAAGGAGTGCTGGGATGAGCAACTTGGCATCGCTGGCCATGACGGCCATTCCCCCAGAGGACGAGGCCTTCCGCCCTGTCGTCCGGGCGTTTTTGAACGAAGCCATGGCGAAGGTGCCCGCGGTGGTGCGTGCCCGCTCGTGGGCGGGGTACGACACGGCCTTCAGCCGCGAGTTGGGTCGCCGGGGTTGGCTGGGCATCACCCTGCCCACACAGTACGGTGGCGGTGGGCGCAGTGCCTTTGCACGCTACGTGTTGGTGGAAGAATTTTTGAACGCTGGTGCGCCGGTGGGCTCCCACTGGATCGCCGATCGCCAAAGTGGCCCGCTTATCCTCAAGTACGGCACCGAGGCGCAAAAGCAGTTTTACCTGCCACGCATTTGCCGTGGCGAGGCCTTTTTTTGCATCGGCATGAGCGAGCCGAATTCGGGTTCTGACCTGGCCAGTGTCAAAACACGGGCCACGCCCAATGAGCGCGGGTGGAGCCTGAGTGGTCAAAAAATCTGGACCACCAATGCCCACAACAGCCAGTACATGATTGCGTTGGTGCGGACCTCGGGTGAGACTGCAGACCGACACAAAGGCCTGTCACAAGTCATCGTGGATTTGTCCTTGCCAGGCGTCACGGTCAAGCCCATCACCGATTTGTCGGGTGACAGCCATTTTTGCGAAGTGTTCTTTGACCAAGTGCAGTTGGCACCCGACGCGTTGATCGGCGAAGAAGGCAAGGGGTGGGAGCAGGTCACGGCCGAATTGGCCTTTGAGCGCAGCGGCCCGGAGCGTTTGTTTTCCAGCATCGTGCTGTTTGACCAATGGCTGGCCTACCTGCGCACCCCACAAGGCGGAACCCCTGAAGCGGTGCGGCTCGCGGGCAAAATTTTCACCCAGCTCGCGCCCTTGCGCGCCATGTCTGTCGCCGTCACTGAAAAGCTCACACAGGGCGCAAGTCCTGTGGTCGAGGCGGCCTTGGTGAAAGATTTGGGCACAGGTGTGGAGCAGTTGATTCCTGCGGCCATCGCCGACGACGTGTTTTCCCGTGACACGGCTGACGCCAATGTGCCATTGGAGTTGCTGCACACCCTGACCTTTGTGACTCAGGTGGCGCCCTCGTATTCACTGCGGGGTGGCACGCGTGACATCCTGCGCGGCATGATCGCCCGAGGCCTGGGCTTACGTTGACTGGAGAACCACACACCATGAACGATTTGTTTGCTGATGCGGTTGCGCAGCTTTTAACGGACCAATGCCCCCCCGCTGCTGTGCGTGAAATCGAAGCCCAGGTGGCGAGCAGCACAGGGGTGCCCAGCCGCGCACAAGTGCTGTGGCAGCACCTGGACGACGCAGGTTTTGCAGACGCGCTGGTGCCCGAGGCGCAGGGCGGGGCGGGGCTGAGTTTGGCCGAGGTGTTCCCGGTGCTGGTGCTGTGTGGTCAGCACGCTGTGCCGGTGCCATTGGCGCAGACGATGTTTGCCCGTGCTTTGCTGGCCCAGGCTGGCGTGACAGTGCCCCGTGGCAGCATCGCCCTGGCGTC
>CAZHDP010000021.1:16186-19239 GCA_964531605.1 uncultured Burkholderiaceae bacterium
TCTGCTGTTTGACGCTTTGACGCTTTGACAATTGACCTGACAAATTCACCTGACATTTATTTTTTGGAGACCAGCCCATGAGTACCTTTCTGAAATCCGAACGCGACGGCGCGATCCTGACGCTGACCATGAACCAGCCCGACACCCGCAATGCCTTGACCGGCAACACGGCTGTGGACGAGTTCGTGCAAGCGTGTGACGCGATCCGTCTGGACACCAGCATCCGCTGCGTCATCATCACCGGCGAAGGCCCGGTGTTCAGCTCGGGCGGCAACGTCAAAGACATGCAGCGGTTCTTCACGCAAGACCTGCAACCCGACGTGATCCGCGAGGAATACCGCAACGGCATTCAACGCATCCCCAAAGCTTTGTTCAACCTGGATGTGCCGGTCATCGCGGCCATCAATGGCCCTGCCATCGGCGCAGGCCTGGATTTGACCTGCATGTGCGACATCCGCATCGCATCAGACAAGGCCACGTTTGCCGAAAGCTTCGTGCGTGTGGGCATCGTGCCTGGCGACGGTGGGGCCTGGTTGTTGCCCCGCGCGGTGGGCATGTCCAAGGCCAGCGAGATGGCCTTCACCGGTGAGGCATTGACCGCACAAGAGGCCTTGGCCTGTGGTTTGGTGTCACGGGTGGTGGCCCCTGACCAGCTGATGGCAGAAGCCCGCAAAGTAGCGGGCAAGATCGCCGCCAACCCAGGCGCAGTGCTGCGCATGACGAAGCGTCTGCTGCGCGAAGGCGAGCGCAGTTCGCTGGAATCCTTGTTGGAGTTGTCAGCCGGTTACCAAGCCATCGCGCACAAGACGGCATCGCACAAAGAGGCCGTCATGGCATTCGTGGAGAAGCGCACGCCTCAGTTCAAAGACTGAGCAAAAACGGAGACCCTCAATGCGGCGTGTTGCCGTCAGCTGGCCAAGGGCAGGCGCACGACGAAGCAAGCACCACCGCCGGTGCGGCCTTCGCAATGCACGGTGCCGCGCATCCGTTGGGTGATGGACTTGACCAAGGCCAGGCCCAAGCCCACGCCACCCGATTGTTCGCTGGCCCCTGGCAGTCGGTAAAACGGCTCGAAAATCCGTTCGCGCAACTCAGGGGGCACGCCAGGGCCCTGGTCTTCAACGCGAACCACGGCAAACAGCCCATCGCACGCCAGCGTCACGGTGACTTCACCGTCGCTGTAGCGGCGTGCGTTTTCCAGCAGGTTGCGCACCACGCGCCGCAAAAGCTTGACCACGCCGTGCACCAACACGGCCTCATGGGCGCCTTGTGCCTCTTGCCCTTGCGCCGCCTCTGTCTTTGCGACCTGGCGCATTTCAAACGAGGCCTCTGCTCTTGCGCACTCTTCGGCGAGCAGACCGGTCAAGTCGACGGCCTCCACGGTGCCCATGTCTGCTTCTTTGGCATCGAGCCGACTCGCCAGCAGGATTTCGTCGATGAGTTGATCCAGCTCCGCAATGTTGCGGGCAATCTCGTTTTTGAAGGTGGGCGAGGGTGAGCTGCCCATGAGTTCAAGCCCCATGCGGATGCGCGTGAGCGGTGATCGCAATTCGTGTGAAGCGTTGGCCAACAGGGATTTGTGTGACTTGACCAAAATCTCGATGCGGGCTGCCGCATCGTTGAAGCGGGTGGCCAACAGGCCAACTTCGTCATTGCCCGTCAAGGGCACCCGGACCGACAGGTCGCCCGTGCCCCATTGTTCTACGCCGTTTTGCAGGGTTTCCAAGCGGCGGGTCAGTCGACGAACAATGGGGTAGGTGGCCAGGGCCACCGCAACGCCGACCATCGCCAGCATCCAGAAAAAGCCATAGGGTTTGCTGCTGAACGGCGAACGCCCAGGGGGACGGGGCAAGTGGATGTGGATGACCTGTCCATCGTTGAGTTGAACCATGAATTCGGGCCCACCGCCCCATTGTCGGGACAGCCCGTCACCTTTTCCCATGCCCATGGGGCCCATAGAGCCCATGGAGCCTCTTGGCGCGTCTGCAGTGTCATTGGGCAACGGGCGGGCCAGTCGCCGTTGGGCCGTGCCGATGATTTCGCCGGCAGCATTGCGCACGTTGACTTCCCGCAGTGGCGGCTCTGTGGTCATGCGCCAGGCCCAACCGACCAGCAGGGTGAGCACCGCCACGGCCAGCACCACGGCCAACCAGATACGCACATACAGTTGTTGACCCCATTGCCACCAGCCCTTGCGGCGGGGGTGGGGTGGGGTGCTTGCCGGTGATGTGCTGGGTGTGACCATGGTGAGGTCAGTCTTGTTGCCGTGCGAACACATAGCCGACGCCACGCACCGTCAAAATGCGCTTGGGGTTCTTCACGTCATGCTCGATGGCTGCGCGGATGCGTCCCATGTGCACATCGATGGACCGGTCGAAAGCTTCCAGCTCACGGCCACGCACCGCTTCCATGATCTGGTCGCGCGACAGCACGCGGCCAGCGCGTTCAGCCAGGGTCAACAGCAAATCAAACTGGTAAGAGGTCAGGTCGCACACCTGGCCAGCGACCTGCACGGTGCGCGCATCGCGGTCGATCTCCAGGCTCCCAAAGCGCAAGATTTCTTGCGCTTCGGCGGGGTTGACCACGCCTTCGCCATGGCGACGCAACACAGCCTTGATGCGGGCCAGCAATTCACGGGGCTCAAACGGTTTTGGAAGGTAATCGTCAGCGCCCAATTCCAAGCCAACGATGCGGTCCATCGGGTCGCCTTTGGCGGTGAGCATCAGCACAGGCACACGCCCAGCGGCGCCGGGCAAACCCCGGATGCGGCGACACACGTCTAAGCCATCCATGTCGGGCAACATCAGGTCCAGGATCACCAAGTCAGGCACTTTGGCCACCACGGCCTCCAAGCCTTTGCCACCCTCGGCGGCATGGGCAAAGGCAAACCCGGCATGGCCCAGGTACTCGCCCACCATGTGGGCCAGTCGGGTGTCGTCTTCAATCATCAACAGCTGTTGCATCGCGCGATATTACCTGTGGGGCGTTCAAAAGATCCGACGGCCATGGTGCCCCAGGCGCCTCAAAACACCGTGTCTGGGGCGTAAAGTTTG
>CAZHDP010000022.1:0-19113 GCA_964531605.1 uncultured Burkholderiaceae bacterium
AATCTGGCCGCGTTGGGAGAGGCAGCAGCCTTCAACGCCACCGATTACAAAGCACTCGTCTGCGTCTTCATGTACGGCGGCAACGACTATGCCAACTCTGTTGTGACTTATGACGACCCGAGTTACAACAAATACAGCACCATCAGAGCCGCTGGGGCGGGCACCGCAGCCGGGAACATTGTGATTCCCAAAGCAGCACTTCAGCCCACCCTTTTGACACCCAAAGCGGCGCTCCCCAATGGACGGCAGTACGCACTTCATCCCTCCATGACGGGGCTGTCAGGCCTGTTCAACGCAGGACAAGCTGCCATACAACTCAATGTTGGCCCCTTGATCACACCGCTGACCAAATCAGATTATTTCGGTGGACGATTACCCATACCACCCAAGCTTTTTTCGCACAACGACCAGCAATCTACATGGCAGTCCTTAGGTGTTGAAGGTGCGACAGTCGGGTGGGGCGGCACATTGGGTGACTTGGCCCTGTCCGGCAACACAGGGGCGCTGTTCACTTGTATTTCGGTATCGGGGAACGCCGTGATGCTCTCTGGCAGGAGTGCGGCGCAATACCAATGCAGCATCAACGGTGCGGTGCCCATCTCCGCTACCAAAGACCTGACGTTTTACGAACCTGCGATGCGGCAGCTGTTCACGCAAATGATCCAGCAGCCTCGAGGGCATCAGCTGGAGAACGAATACAACAAGATCGTTCGTCGTTCCATGGCCGCTGAAACCCAAGTCAGCAATGCCATTGGCGCCGTCAATCTGAGCACCCCGTTCCCGACGGGCAATGGACTGGCAGACCAATTGAAAATGGTCGCGCGGTTGATTGGCGCTCGTGGCAGTCTTGGGGTGAAACGACAAGTATTCATGGTATCGATTGGTGGCTTTGACTTGCACGACAACTTGATTGCCAAGCAATCGGGTCTGCTGAAAAACGTCAGTGACGCCATCGCTGCGTTCTACAGGGCGACTGTTGAACTTGGCGTTGCAGACAAAGTCACGGCTTTCACGGCATCCGACTTCGGTCGTACCCTGACCTCAAATGGCGATGGCACCGACCACGGCTGGGGCAGCCATCACATGGTGGTCGGAGGGGCGGTGAAAGGCGCCGCCTTTTATGGCACCGCACCTCCCGTGTCAGTGACTGACACCAGTTCGCCAGATGACCAATGGCATGTCGGCCAAGGCAGACTGCTGCCAAGCACCTCTGTTGATCAATTTGGTGCGACCTTGGGGACGTGGTTTGGCGTTGCCGACTCCGAATTGAATGGCATATTTCCCAACCTCAGAAATTTCGGCGTGTCCGCTGGACGCAACGACTACCCGACCAACATGGGCTTCATGGCGTAGACCGGCTCGCCGTGATCAAGGCTAGCGCACTGGGTTCTCAATCGCCCCGATGCCGTCAATCTCCACCTTCACGGTGTCGCCGGCCTTCAGGTATTTTGGTGGTTTGAAGCCAATGCCCACGCCCACGGGTGTGCCGGTTGCGATGATGTCGCCAGGGTAAAGCGTGATGCCGGCTGACAGGGTTTCAATCAGTGTGGGGATGTTGAAAATCAGGTCTTTGGTCGGCGCATCTTGGCGCAACTCGCCGTTCACGTAGCAGCGCACTTGGGTGTTGGTGCCATCGCACTCGTCGGCGCTGACCAACCATGGGCCCATCGGGCAAAACGTGTCAAAGCTCTTGCCCATGTGCCACTGCATGTGGCGGTTTTGCCAGTCGCGTGCGGTCACATCGTTGACGATGGTGTAGCCCCACACGTGTTGCAGGGCGTCGGCAGCGCGGATGCCTTTGCCGCCCCTGCCGATGATGACGGCCAACTCCGCTTCGTAGTCTATTGTCTCGGACACGCCGACCGGCATATGGATGGCGTCTGACGGGCCGACCACCGACTCTGGCACCTTGGTGAAGATGATGGGCACCGCAGGGATGTCCCCCCCGGCCTTGGCACTGCTGTCAAAACCGCTGCCCGCGAATTCTTTGGCGTGGGCGTAGTAGTTTTTGCCCACGCAAAAAATGTTACGGCGAGGGCGCGGAATGGGCGCGGTGAGCACCACCTCGGCCAAAGACACCGCGGGTAAAAAATCAGGCAATGCGTCGCCACGGGACAACGCCTCGACGATGGGCAACGCGCCACGCGCCGCCACATCGGCACCAACATTGAACGGGCGAACACAGGACAGGTCTTCGCTGACCAGGCCCACAGCGGGGGCGCCCTTGAGGAGGAATGCGGCAATTTTCATGGGTGTCGTCTCGGAGGTCTTTGATAGGTGGCTGGGATGCTGGAAGGTACCCGCCCAACCCCGCAAGCAACACAGGGGAAACACGGGGATCTGCTGAGCCAGTTTTGCCGTTAAATGTTAGCATGCAAACCAGATATTTGACCCCTTCCGCCGTGTCGCTGGCATCGTCGCTGGCCTTGGCGCTGTCGGCCTTCATCGCCCCGTTGGCGTCTGCGCAAACGGGCACCAGCGCCACGGCACCCACAGTGGCAGCAAGCGCCCCGTGGCCCACCAAAGCCATCACCATGGTCGTGCCTTTCCCGCCTGGCGGTTTGGCTGACATCGTGGCCCGCCCGGTGGCTGAAGCCCTGTCGCGCGAGCTTGGGCAGCCGGTGGTAATCGAGAACAAAGCAGGCGCGGGCGGCGGCATCGGCATGGGATATGTGGCCAAGGCGAAACCTGACGGCTACACGGTGGTGATGGCCTTGTCGTCTTATTCGGTGATTCCCGAGGCCGACGCGGTGCTCGGACGCACACCCCTGTACAAACTGTCGGACTTGCGCCCCCTGGCACGCTACACCGCCGACCCCACGGTATTGGCGGTTCGGGCGGACGCACCGTGGAAGACGGTGCAAGAGTTCATCGCCGACGCCAAAAAGCGCCCTGGTGCGATCAACTACGGATCGTCAGGCAACTACGGCACCATGCATGTGCCGATGGAAATACTGGCCCAGACCAGCGACGTGAAACTCTCGCACATCCCGTTCACCGGGGCAGGCCCGGCTGTGGTCGCGTTGCTGGGTGGGCAAATTGATGCGGTCTCGTCTGGCCCAGCCACGGTCTTGCAACACATCAAGGCGGGCAAGTTGCGCGCCTTGGCCCACTGGGGCAACTTGCCCTTGGCCTCGCTGCCAGGCGTACCCAGCCTGAAAGAAAGCGGTCTGGCGGCCGAATACGCCCAGTGGTCGGGCCTGTTCATCCCTGCGGGCACACCCGAGCCTGTGGCCCAGCGTTTGCGCGCCGCCGCCAAAGCTGCAGCGCTGGACGCCAAAGTCAAAGAGGTGATCATCAACGCGGGCAGCCCCATCGTGTACCAAGACGCCCCAGAGTTTGACGCTTACGTGCAAGCCGATGCCAAGCGCATGGTGGACGTGGTTCGGCGCATCGGCAAAGTGGAATGAAAGGCATTGCCATGACGACAGGCTCGATTTTTACAGGCTCAAAACCTGCTTTACGGTACATTTTAGAAGCGTTTACAGCTATTTATTTGATAGCAAGTTCGATCGCAGTGTCAGCGCAAACCTACCCCACACGGGCGGTCAAAATCATCGTGCCGTTCGCCGCTGGTGGGCCCGCCGACAACTACGCCCGCTTCATGGCCCAGCGCCTGCAGGATGCACTCGGGCAATCGTTCGTGGTGGACAACAAGCCTGGCGCGGGCTCGGTCATCGGCACCGACATCGCGGCCAAATCACCGGCCGATGGCTACACCTTGTTGCTGATGTCGAACGCGCACACCGTGAACGAGACACTGATCCCCAACAAGCCCTTTGCCTTGATGCGCGACTTCGTGGCCGTGGCACCGATCAACTCATCCGACCTGGTGCTGGTAGCCCACCCTGGCGTGCCTGACAAAACGCTGGCCGACTTGGTCAAGCGCGCCAAAAGCCAACCCGGCAAGATCAACTACGCGTCCAGCGGCCCCGGCACGCCGTACCACATGGCAGGCGAGTTGTTCAAAAGCATGGCGGGCGTGTACCTGGTGCACATCCCTTACCGGGGCAGCTCAGGCGCACGCACCGACGTGATCGGCGGCCAAGTGGACCTGATGTTTGATGCGGTGACGACGATGGTCGAGCAAGTGCGCTCAGGCAAGGTCAAAGCCATCGCCACCACGGGCAAAGTCCGCTCGGAAGTGATGCCCGATGTGCCCACGCTGAACGAAGCCGGTGTGCCAGGCTACGAAGCCACCATCTGGCTGGGCCTGATGGCCCCAAAAGGCACGCCCAAAGCGGTGGTTGACAAGCTCAACGAGGCCATCAGCAAGATCGCCAACACCCCCGAGGTGAAGCAAACCTGGGCCAAACAAGGTGCGATGCCCCTGGTGATGAGCCCGGATACGTTTGACAAATACGCCCGCGACGACGTGGCCAAATGGGCCCGCGTCATCCAAACAGCGGGCATCAAAGCCGACTGACCCGCGCCCTCAAGCCAGGAATTTAGCCAGGAAATCCACCATGTCTACCGTTCACCTGCTCAGCGGCGGCGCCGCATTCGGACTCGTCAGCAAGCTCGAGGGCCGCTTTGCCGCCGAGACCGACTGCCGCATTGTCGGCACGTTCAATGCCGTGGGCGCCATGCGCGACCAATTGCTGGCCGGCGCCCCTTGCGATGTGGTGATCTTGACCCAAGCCCTGATCGCCCAGTTGGAAGCCAGCGGCCATGTGCAAGCAGGCAGCGCCCGGGACCTGGGCAAGGTCAAAACCGGGGTGGCTGTGCGCCAAGGGGATGCGGTACCCCCCGTGTCTACGGCCGACGAACTCAAAGCGGCCTTGCTTCAGGCCAAAGGCATCTACATGCCAGACCCGGTCAAAGCCACAGCGGGCATCCATTTCATGAACGTCATGAAGCTGTTGGGCATAGACACCGCAGTGGCCGACCGCCTCCGCCCTTACCCGAATGGGGCCACGGCCATGGGCGAAATGGCAAAGTGCCCTGAAAGTGGTTTGATCGGCTGCACCCAGGTCACCGAAATCCTGTACACCGCGGGCGTGCAGCTGATTGCCCCGCTGCCGCTCGCTTTTGAGTTGAACACCGTGTACACGGCGGCCGTCAGCGCCCGTGCTGACAGCCCCAATGCGGCAGCTGCCCTGGTGGCCTTGCTCGCCAGTCCCCAAGCCGCAGAACTCAGGCAAGCGGGCGGCTTCAACAGCTGAGCCCCACGGCGTCAACACACCTGCGCACAGGCGCGGGATAATCGGTCACCTGTCGTCAGCAGGTGTGGGCAGGCGCTGGCCATTGCTTACACCAATTTTGGGCCTTTGACCGAAAAAATGATGGCATTTTTTGCATCAAAGCGCTGGACTTATTAACACAACTGTGAATGCCCCTTGCTTGGAAGCATCCAGACAAACTGATGCTGCTATAAAACGAATAGCGCACGTAAGTCATTGATTCATAACGATTTCAAAATCTGCTTTTTTTGTGGGCACTTTGTCCAAAGCCTTGAAAAACAAGGGTTTGCAGGCTTGAAAACAGACATATCAACAAAGTTATCCACAGAAAATTTGGATCACCCTCAAAGTGGTTTGAAATCAAGCACTTAGGGCCGATTCCGCAAGTCAAACCACGCATCACGACCGTCGCAGATCACCATGGCCTTTTGGGTTTCCGTTGCCGTCCACACCCCCGCCCACAGTCGCTTGGGCGGGCTGCTGGCTTACGCCTGTGATGCGCCTTTGCCCGCAGGCACGCTGGTCAGGGTGCCTTTGGGCAAGCGGGACTTGCTGGGGGTCGTTTGGGGTCCGTTGACCGAAGCAGAATTGCGCCTCAGTGACGGCAGCTTGCCCACCATCCGAGCCGTGAGCTGCGTGCTCGACGCCCTCCAGCCCCTGAGCGAAGCCTGGCGGCAACTGATGGGCTTTGCAGCCAACTACTACCAACGCTCCTTGGGTGAGGTGGCGCTGGCCGCCTTGCCCCCTGCTTTGCGCGACCTGGACGTGACGCAACTGGCGCGCCGCCTCAAGCGCAGCGACAAACGCAAGGCCTCTGCGGACTCAGGGGACAGTGGTGGCGAGGACCGTGCGCCTGAAGCCATCGCACTGTCTGATGAGCAGCGTGCCGTGCTGGCCGAATTCGATGCCCAAGCTGGGCCGTTTTTGCTGTTTGGGGCCACGGGCAGCGGTAAAACCGAGGTCTACCTCCACGCGGTGCAAGACCTGCTCGCACGCGACCCCTTGGCCCAAGCCCTGGTGATGGTGCCTGAAATCAACCTCACGCCGCAGCTTGAAGCGCGCTTCACCGAACGCTTTGCGCCCTTGTATGGTGCGGCCGCGGTGGTGTCGATGCACAGCGGCATGACCAACCCCCAGCGCTTGCAAAGCTGGCTGTCGGCACACCAAGGCCCGTCAAACGGGGGCGCACGCATCGTGCTGGGCACCCGCATGGCGGTGATGGCGTCGATGCCAGGGCTGCGGCTGATCGTGGTCGATGAAGAGCATGACCCCAGCTACAAGAGCCAAGACGGCGCACGCTACTCAGCACGCGACCTGGCCGTCTACCGCGCCCGCCTGGAAGGCGCCAAAGTCATCCTGGGGTCGGCGACGCCGTCGTTGGAGAGTTGGCACCTGAGCCGTGACCAGGCCGACGGTGGGCGCTACCTGCGACTGCACATGCCCAGCCGCATTGGCGCCGCCGACGGTGGCACCCCAGGTTTACCCAAAGTGCGCTTGGTGGACATGACCCATCAGCCCGCTAAAACCGTGTTTTCGGCACCGCTGTTGCAAGCCATCACCGAGCGTGTGGCCCGGGGTGAACAGGCCATGGTGTTCTTGAACCGGCGCGGCTATGCCCCCGTGTTGCACTGCGACGCCTGTGGCTGGAAAAGCGAATGCGCGCATTGCAGTGCACACCGTGTGTTCCACAAAATCGACCGCACGCTGCGCTGCCACCATTGTGGCTACACCGAGCGCGTGCCACGTGCCTGCCCCGATTGCGGCAACGTGGACGTCTCGGCCATTGGGCGTGGCACAGAGCAAATCGAAGAGCAGCTCACACAGTTGTTTGCAGGCGTGTTGCGCCCTGATGGCGGGCCGGTGCGGGTGGCCCGCATCGACGCGGACTCGACCAAACTCAAGGGCGAGCTGAACCGGCAACTGGCCGAGGTGCATTCGGGAGAAGTGGATGTGCTGGTCGGTACGCAAATGATCGCCAAAGGCCATGACTTTCGCCGCATCACCCTGGTGGCGGCCATCAACCCCGATGGCGGCTTGTTTTCAGCGGACTTTCGGGCCCCCGAACGGTTGTTCAGCCTGCTCATGCAAGCCGCCGGCCGTGCCGGACGTGCCGCCAGCCACAGCGAGACCAGCGAGATGTGGATCCAAACCGCCTTTCCGGCCCACCCGCTGTTCCAGGCGCTCAAAAAGCACGATTACCCCGCGTTTGCCTACGAAGAACTGGCCGAACGCGAACGCGCTGGCATGCCCCCTTACAGTTACCAGGCCCTGGTGCGGGCCGAGGCCAAGACGCAGGACGTGGCCCAGGGCTTTCTGAACGCGGCCAGCACCGCCGCCGCCAGCTTGGTGGGTGCCGAACACGTCACGCGCTACCCCGCTGTACCCATGACCATCCAGCGCATCGCCAACGTGGAACGGGCCCAAATGCTGATCGAAAGTGCTTCACGCGTGGCCCTGCAACGCTTCATGGGTGAATGGCATGCGGTACTGCACGACACCCGCAGCGCGCCCGAACACAAGGCATTGATCCGTTGGGCGGTGGATGTGGACCCGCTGGCGATTTAGCCGTCGGGTCAAAAGGCTCAGTGCAGCAACGCCACCGCGCCTGAGAATGTGAAAAAGGCCATCGCGGTCGACACCAAGATGATGCGTGCGATGCGGCCGTTGTCGGCGCCAAACTTTTCGGCCAACAACGACACGTTGCTGGCACTGGGCAACGCCGCCACCAGCACCACCACGGTCAATGCGAACGGGTCAATGGGCAGCCCCAAGCGAACAGCCGTTGCCCCTACAAGCAAGACCAGCAAGGGGTGCACCAACAACTTGACGAACGCCACGGGCACGTAATCACGCATGGGCAAGTGCTTCAACGGCCCTGCGTTCACGGCATTGCCTTGGTTAGAACCCATGATCAAACCCGACACCGCAATCATCTGTGAACGGGCCAACACGGCACCAATGGTGAACAGGGCCACAGGCGACGCCGCATCGGCCAGCAAACCGATGGTCTGCATCACCGGTTGTGGCAATTGCAACTGCAGGGCGGACGACACCGTGCCCAACAAAATGGACCATGGCATCGGGTTGGTGGCCACCCCTTTGAGGGCATTTTTGGCCGCCACAGCAGCGGGTGAGGGTGGCTTCTTGCCGTGGATCACATCGTGGCCGGTGGTGGTGAGCGCGTCTGCCGCGCTCTCAGGCACCACGGCCACACCCGCCACCGTGTCGAGTCGCGACAACGCGATGCACAGCGATGACGTGATGACCAAATCCACCACGATGGTCACGATGGCAGGGCCCGCTGCGGCATTGCCCAACAAGGCCACCAACAAGGGCACGCCCATGAAGCCCGTGTTGGGAAAAGCCGCGACCAGCGCGCCAAAGGCGGCGTCGTTCCAGCCGATGCGGCGGTTGAGGCTGACCGCCACGACAAAACCCACCATCACCAACGCGCAAAACAGGTAGGTCATGAACAAGGCCGGGTCCAGCAACTGCGCCAGTGGCGTGGTCGAGCCAAAGCGGTACAGCATGCACGGCAGGGCGAAGTACAGCACAAAGCCATTCAAGCCCGGAATCGCCTCCAGCGGCAGCATCTTGCGCTTGGCCGCCACATAGCCTGCCAAAACCAAAGCAAAGAACGGGAAAGTAATCAAGAGGATTTGTACCACGCCCCAATTGTCCACGACAACAGCCCCGGTATGATCCTGGCTCGGTCGCTCACGTTGCAGCGCCGCATCGTCTGTGTCCCCGCCTCCCAACTCCCCGCCATGTCTGCCGGTCTCAACCTCGCCCAACAAGAAGCCGTGAACTACATGCACGGCCCCTGCCTGGTGCTGGCGGGTGCGGGGTCTGGCAAAACCCGGGTGATCACGCAAAAAATTGGGCGCTTGATCCAGGCCGGTCTGCCTGCCAAACGCATTGCCGCCATCACCTTCACCAACAAGGCCGCCGCTGAAATGCGCGAGCGGGCCAAGGGGCTGATCGGGCGCGAGGCCAAAGACGTGCTGATTTGCACCTTTCACGCGCTGGGTGTGCGCATGATGCGGCAAGACGGCGAGGTGCTGGGCCTCAAACCCAACTTCTCGATCCTGGACAGCGACGATGTCACCAGCATCCTGAAAGACTGCGGCACCACCACCGATGCCGCCACCGCGCGCCAATGGCAGTGGGCCATCAGCTTGTGGAAAAACATGGGGCTCACCGCTGCCCAAGCACTGGCCCAGGCCAAGGACGACAACGAGCGCATCACCGCCACCATCATGGCGCGTTACGAAGAACGCCTGGCCGCCTACCAAAGCGTGGATTTCGACGACCTGATCGGCATGCCCCTGAAGCTGCTCAAAGACCATGCTGCCGTGCGCGAAAAATGGCAAACAGCGCTGGGCCATGTGCTGGTGGATGAATACCAAGACACCAACGCGACGCAGTACGAAGTGCTCAAACACATTGTGGGCGAACGCGCCCGCTTCACGGCCGTGGGTGACGACGACCAGTCCATCTACGGTTGGCGCGGCGCCACGCTGGACAACCTGAAAAAACTGCCACAGGACTTCCCCAACCTCAAGGTCATCAAGCTGGAGCAAAACTACCGCTCCACCAGTGCCATTCTGCGGGCCGCGAACAACGTCATCCAGCCCAACCCCAAGTTGTTCCCCAAAACGCTGTTCAGCGAGCTGGGCGAAGGCGAACCGGTGCGCGTGGTCGATGCCGACAACGAAGAGCACGAAGCCGAACGCGCCGCCGCCCGCATCGTGAGCCTGCGCGCGGGCACCATGGTGATGGCCAACGGCCACCCGGTGAGCAAAGAGTGGAAAGACTTCGCCATCCTCTACCGCGCCAACCACCAGGCCAAGCCGTTTGAAAAGGCCTTGCGCAAGGCCAACATCCCGTACAAGGTGTCGGGCGGGCAAAGCTTTTTTGACCGCTCAGAAATCAAAGACCTCTGCGCGTGGTTCCGGCTGTGGATCAACAACGACGATGACCCCGCGTTTTTGCGCGCCATCACCACCCCCAAACGCGGCATCGGCCACACCACCCTGGGCAAGCTGGGCGAGTTCGCCACCAGCTACAAACTGAGCTTGTTCGCGGCGCTGTTTTCAAACTCGCTGGAAGGCATGCTCAAAGGCGCAGCACTGGGCAGCTTGCATGAGTTTGGCCGCTACGTGAACGACCTGGAGTACCGCGCCCGCCACACCCAGGGCGCAGAAGCCAGCCTGGCGTTTTTGAAAGACTGGCTCAAAGAAATTGATTACGAGAAATACCTCTACGACGGCGAAGAAAGCGAAAAAGTCGCCGCGGCCCGCTGGACCAACGTGATGGAGTTCTGCGACTGGATGGCCAAGCGCGCCGGGGGCGAGATCGACGACACCTCAGGCGCGGTGACCGCCAGCGAAAGCAAGAGCCTGTTGGAAGTGGCCAAAACCATTTCACTGCTGTCCACCATCAGCGAGCGCGAAGGCGACCAGAACATGGTGACGCTGTCCACACTGCACGCGTCCAAGGGCTTGGAGTGGCCGCACGTGATGCTGGTCGGGGTCACCGAGGGCATGCTGCCCTTCAAGCTCGGTGAAGACGAGGAGTTCTCAGGCAAGGCCGAGGGTGTGATGAGCGAAGACATCCTCACCCGACTGCAGGAAGAACGCCGCCTCATGTACGTGGGCATCACCCGCGCCCAGCGCAGCCTGGCCGTGAGCTGGACCAAACGCCGCAAGAAAGGCCGTGAGATGGTCAACGCACGACCCAGCCGCTTCATCGCGGAAATGGCCTTGGACAAAACCACGACCAAAGAAGACCCGCGCGAAAAACTCAAAGCCCTGCGTGCCGAATTTGCCAAGAAGGCACAAGACGCCGCCGATCTGCAACGCACCCAGCAGGGCGCGCAGCCATGACATCAGCCACACCCATGCCCCGCCTTGTCCAGTTTGTGCTCGGATTCACCCTCTGCGTCAATGCCTTCGGTGCAGCTCAGGCCCAATGCCCGACCGCGAAGCAACTCACCCATGCCCATATGAAAGGCGAATGGCAAGTGGTGTGGCAAGACCCCGGTCGCGCCAATGGGCCCACAGAGACCGTTCGCTTCGCGGCCAACCCAGAGTTTCCCGACAGCTTGAGCGGTGAACTCTTGCGTGGCAAACAACGCTTGCAGCTTGCGGGCGACCTCGAAGACGGTCAACTCACGCTGGAAGAAAGCCCCGATGGTCGGTCCATCAGCGCCACATGGACCGCCCAGGTTCAAGCCGGCAGTTGCGGCACGGCCTTCCACGGGTCATGGGCCCGCGACAGCGACAGCCCCGTCGCCGACCGGCAAGGCCCTGCACAACGGGCATTTGTGCTGCGGCGCAGCACGGGCTGGTAGGAGTCAGCGTATCGCTTTTGACAGCGCAGTCTCCATGAGCTGACAGTTGATCAATATCGGCGAAGCGTCACACCCCGCGCGCGCGGTCCGCTTTAAACTGCGCTCGGAATGCCGCAAAGTTACCGGCATCCAGCGCCTCGCGCACTTCGCGCATGAGGTTCAAGTAGTAGTGCAGGTTGTGGATGGTGGTCAGCATGGGGCCGAGCATTTCGCCACATCGGTCGAGATGGTGCAAATAGGCACGGCTGGCGCCTTCGCGTCCGCCATCAGCCCAGCTGACGCCGCTGGTGCCTGCACAGGCGTGGCAGGTGCAGCTGGGGTCCAGCGGTTGTGGGTCCATCTTGTGGCGGGCATTGCGCAGCTTCAAGTCGCCGTAGCGGGTGAAGATGGTGCCGTTGCGGGCGTTGCGGGTGGGCATGACGCAATCGAACATGTCCACGCCGTCGGCCACGCCTTGCACCAGGTCTTCCGGCGTGCCCACGCCCATGAGGTAACGGGGCTTGTGGGCGGGCAACAGGTGCGGGGTGTGCGCCATGATGCGCAGCATCTCGTCTTTGGGCTCGCCCACGCTGACGCCCCCGACGGCGTAGCCTGGAAAGTCCAGGTCGACCAACTGCGCCAAGGATTCTTCACGCAGGTTGGTGAACATGCCGCCTTGTACGATGCCAAAGAGGGCGTTGGGGTTTTCGAGCCGCGCGAATTCGGTCTTGCAACGGCGTGCCCAGCGCAGGCTGAGTTCCATCGACTCGCGGGCTTCGCGCTCGGTGGTGATGTGACCTTTGACCTCGTAGGGCGTGCATTCGTCAAACTGCATGACGATGTCGCTGTTGAGCGTGGTCTGGATTTGCATCGACGTCTCGGGCGTCAAAAACAATTTGTCGCCATTGACAGGGGACGCGAATTTGACGCCCTCTTCACTGATCTTGCGCATGGCCCCCAGGCTCCAGACCTGGAAGCCACCCGAGTCGGTAAGGATGGGTTTGTGCCACTTCTCAAACTGGTGCAAACCACCAAAGCTTTGCATCACATCCAGGCCGGGGCGCATCCACAGGTGGAAGGTGTTGCCCAGGATGATCTGCGCGCCCATTTCCTCCAACGACCGCGGCATCACCCCCTTGACCGTGCCGTAGGTGCCCACAGGCATGAAGATCGGTGTTTGCACCACCCCGTGGTTGAGCGTGAGCGTGCCACGCCGCGCGTGGCTGGTGGGGTCGGTGGTGAGGAGCTTGAATTGCAGCATCAGCTTGGCAGCAGGGGTCAGGCGGGCTTGTGGGCAATGACGATGTAGCCTTGCACAGGGCCATTTTTGTCGTTGTACAAGGGGAGTTCGAAAACCTCCACCTCGTCAAATCCAGCCGCTTTGCATTGGGCTTCGATGGCACTGCGCTTGTGCGCAAAGCGCATGGAGGGGCGCAGCACCAGGTCCGCTTCGAATTCCAATGCCAGTTCGCAAGAGAACACAAAGTGGCCGTCAGGCCGCACGATGCGCAAGGCATTCGGGATGGCTTGCGAGAGGTCGCCGACGTAGCTGAACACGTCGCTGGCGGTGATCACGTGGTACAGGGCATCAGGCGTTGCCTGCAAGGCATCCAACACGTTGACCGTGTGCACTTTGTCATACAGGCCTTGGTGCTTGGCGATCTGAGCCACCATGCCCATGGAAATGTCCACACCCACCAAAGCACCGTTGAGTCGACCCAGACAAACACCCACCAAACCGGTACCGCATCCCAGATCAAGCACGTTGATTTCAAGCGAAGGATAGCGGGCCTTGATCATCTCGCCCATGACCTTAGGCACGTGGTATTGAGCCAGCTTGACCTTGAATTCATCGTAGGTGGCCGCAGAGCCATCGTGCACAGAACGAACCATGTCCAGCGGCATTGTGGACGGCGTCTGTCCGTGCGTGAAGGCGTGCCAAAACTGGAACACAGGATGGTCAGGCTGCACAGACACCAGCGTGGCGCAATCTTGCTGTGCAGTGACGGTGTCGCCGTTGTCCCAGCTGGTTTGGGCCCGACCCAACAAGGCCACGGTATCCAAGGGATTCACAGCCAACAGGTCTTGGTAGATGGCCAGCGCTTTGGCGTTATCACCCAAAAAGCGGTGGTCATGGGCCATCAGGGCTTTGTAGTGCGCGTTCGCAGGGCGAAGGTCTGCCAGTCGTGCCAACCAACCCAAGGCAACATCAAACTTCAGCGCGCTGTGGGCAATGTCCACCGCCCTGGTCAGCATGTCTATGCTGTTGGGCTCCAACGCAGCAGCCTTTTTGGCCTGTTGAATGGCTTCATCATGACGCCCTAGACGCGACAACAGCATGGCCAGCTCGGTGACGGAAACCACCCAGACCGGGTTCAGGCTGACGGCCTTGCGCACGTCTTCCAAGGCACGCTCGGGCTCTCCTTTGGCCTCTGACAGGCGCATGCCCAACAGGTAAATACGGGGATCGTTAGGCTGCTCTTTCAGGGCGGCGTTCATTTCTGAAGCGGCATTGGGCAAGTCGCCATTGGCAATCATCTGCCCGATTTTTTGCAAGCGGCGGGTGAACGGGTCAGAAGGGATGGCTGCGATGGACATGGTGTGTTTCGAAAACAGAGAACATTAAATTATCCCGCATCCCGGTGCACGGGTGAGCAACATGGCGTCGCCATAGCTGAAAAAGCGGTACTCCTGGGCAATCGCGTGGCGGTAGAGGGCCATGATGTGGTCGTAGCCCGCCAGCGCACTGACCAACATCATCAAAGAGGACTTGGGCAGGTGGAAGTTGGTGATCAGGCAGTCCACGACCTTGAACTCAAACCCTGGCGTGATGAAGATGCGGGTATCGCCCGTGGCTTGACCCGTTTGCGCCCATGACTCCAGGGTGCGCACGGTGGTGGTGCCGACCGCCACCACCCGACCGCCTCGTGCACGGCAATCGGCAATGGCTTGCTGCGTGGTCGCGGGCAGGTCGTACCACTCGCTGTGCATCTGGTGCTCGGCCAGGTTTTCGGTTTTGACGGGTTGAAACGTTCCCGCGCCCACGTGCAGCGTGACGTTGGCGCGCTGCACGCCTCGACCTTCCAAAGCGGCCAACACACCTTCGTCAAAGTGCAGTGCGGCCGTGGGCGCAGCAGCGGCCCCGGGTTGCTTGGCAAACACGGTTTGGTAACGCCGCTCGTCGTCGGCAGAATCGCTGTGAGTGATGTAAGGCGGCAGGGGCACATGGCCGTGGGCTTGCATCATTTGGTAGGGGTCGGCGTTGAACGCGAAGTGGGTCAACATGCCGTGTTCATCGGGCCAGCGGCCGAGCACTTTGGCCTCGAAGCCCCCCACCATGCGCAAGGTGGCCCCCACGGGCGGCTTTTTGCTGACCTTGATGTGGGCGACCACCTCGTTGCCGGGCAACACACGCTCCACCAACAGCTCCAGTTTACCGCCCGTGTCTTTTTCACCGAACAGGCGCGCCTTGACCACCATGGTGTCGTTGAACACCAGCAGGTCGCCCTCCTGCAACAGACTGGGCAAGTCACGAAAAATGCGGTCCACGGGTGGCGTACCACGGCCATCGAGCAAGCGTGACGCGCTGCGCTCAGCAGCGGGGTGCTGGGCGATGAGCGCAGGGGGCAAAGCAAAATCAAAATCACTCAACACGTAGGAACGTGTTGGCATCGCCGCAGAGGGCGCTGAGGGAGACGGATCGGTGTGGGACATAAAGCGGGTCAGAAGCAGGGCAGAATTGTCCCATGGCCACCCCCCGCGCACCGACAGCGAACCCATCAACACCGACACCTGCACCAGCATCAGGAAAAGCGACAAGCAAAAGCTTGCCGCAAAAGGCGTTGGAAAAGCTCGGTCTGCGGCGCGACATCGACCTGGCGCTGCACATCCCACTGCGCTACGAGGACGAAACCCGCATCACCACCCTGCAAGGTTCGCGCGAGGGTGACGAGGTGCAGATTGAAGCCACCGTTACCGCCAGCGAGGTGCAGATCCGGGGCAAGCGGCAATTGCTGGTCACCGTGGACGATGGGACCGACACCTGTGTGCTGCGGTTCTTCAGCTTTTACCCGTCACAGCAGAAAGCGATGGCCGTGGGCACACGGTGGCGCATCCGGGGTGAACTCAAAGGCGGCTTTTTAGGATGGACCTTGCTGCACCCCGTGTGCAAAGCGGCCACGGGTGACTTGCCGCAAGCCTTGACGCCGGTGTACCCCACCACCGCAGGGTTGCCACAGGGCTACTTGCGTCGGGCTGTGCTGTCTGGCCTGTCACGTTGCGATCTGAGCGAAACCATGCCGCCAGGCATGCACTGGCCCACTGGCCGAAACCATGCCAATGGCGCTGCGGCGGTCAGCCTGCGCGATGCGCTGACTTTTTTGCACTACCCCAGCCCTGACACCACCCCGAGCGAGCTGGAAAACCACAGCCACCCCGCCTGGCAACGCCTCAAAGCAGAAGAACTGCTGGCACAGCAACTGTCACAGTTGCAGGCGAAGCGGGAGCGTGATCGACTGAGGGCACCCGTCTTGCAAACGCGGCCTGGTGGCCTGGTCGCGCAACTGCGAGCGGCGCTGCCCTTCACCATGACAGGTGCACAAGAACGCGTGGTGGCAGAAATCGCGCAAGACCTGTGCCGCCGTGCCGAGGACGATGTGCACCCCTTGAAGGGCATCCCCATGCACCGTTTGTTGCAAGGCGACGTGGGCAGCGGCAAAACAGTGGTGGCGGCGATGGCCGCTGCCGTGTGCATCGACGCCGGTTGGCAGTGTGCGTTGATGGTACCGACTGAGATTTTGGCGGGACAGCATTTCACCAAACTCGTGGGCTGGCTCGAACCCCTGCTGCAGCCGCTGGGCAAGCGCGTGGCCTGGCTGACCGGCAGCCAAAAGAAAAAGCAACGCACCGAGATGCTGGCGCTGATCGCCAGCGGCGAAGCCGCGCTGGTGGTGGGTACGCATGCGGTCATCCAGGCGCACGTGCAGTTTGACCGGCTCGCGTTGGCCATCATCGACGAGCAACACCGTTTCGGCGTGCAGCAGCGCTTGGCCTTGCGTGAAAAAATGGTGAAATCACCCGATACCGCAGTATCTTCGGCGTTTTCAGCTACTGATTCGATAGCAATTCAACAAGAACCCCACCTGCTGATGATGACCGCCACCCCGATACCGCGCACGCTGGCCATGAGCTACTACGCCGACCTGGACGTGTCCACGCTGGACGAACTGCCCCCAGGTCGCACGCCGATCGTCACCAAGCTGGTGGCGGACACCCGGCGCGACGAAGTCGTCGAGCGCATCCGCGCCCAGATTGCGCAAGGTCGGCAGGTGTACTGGGTGTGTCCGCTGATTGAAGAGAGCGAGCACATTGACCTGATCAACGCCACAGCCACCCACGAGGCACTGTGCGCGGCCCTGCCCGGTTTGGTGATTGGTCTGCTGCATTCAAAGATGAGCTCCGCCGAAAAGCTGGCGGTGATGTCGCTCTTCACCGATGGCCACATGGCGGTGCTGGTGAGCACCACCGTGATCGAAGTGGGTGTGGACGTGCCCAACGCCTCGCTCATGGTGATCGAGCACGCCGAGCGCTTTGGCCTGAGCCAGTTGCACCAGTTGCGTGGCCGTGTGGGCCGAGGCGCTGCCGCATCGGCCTGCGTCCTGCTGTACGCCATGGGTGAGAACGGTCGCCTGAGCGAAACAGCCCGCGAGCGGCTCAAAGCGATGGCCGAGACCAACGATGGCTTCGAGATCGCTCGGCGTGACCTTGAGATTCGCGGCCCCGGTGAGTTTTTGGGCGCACGGCAGTCGGGCGCGCCGCTGCTGCGCTTTGCCGACTTGGCCACCGACACCGCCTTGTTGGATTGGGCCAGAGCGATGGCGCCTCAAATGCTCGACCAGCATCCTGCCCTTGCGCAGCGCCATGTGCAGCGCTGGCTGGGCAGCAAGTCAGACTACCTCAAGGCTTGAGCTTGGGGCTGGTCAAGGCACCGGTGAGGTAGCCGACAGCAGCGCCAGACTTGTCTTTGTAGTTGGCTTTGATCAAGGGGTCGAGCGTGGCTTTGACCACGTTGTGGATGCTGCCCCAGTCACCCGCGTGCTGGAAGTTGCTCATGATGTAGGTCCAGCCGTTGATCTCATCCACGGCCTGCAAACCGGTGGACTCACCTCCCGCTGGGATCGACATGATGCGCGACAGCTGCTTCGTGTCGACGTTGTAGGCCCACAAGAAGTTGTTGACGTGCTGGCCGCTGTCTTCACCGATGAACAAGGTGCGCATGGTCTCTGAAAACTTGAGGTTGTCAGGTGCGGCAATCTTGTTGGGGTTGGCGATGTTGCCCAAGGCGTCGGCAGCGATGTCTTCGCCGAGCAACAAGAACTTGGTCAACACCGGCACCCACTCGCTGACGATGGCGGTACCGCTGGTGTCTTTCTGACCACCACCCAGGTTGTGCGCCATCACGCCGCCCGCCACCAGGGCTTTGTCAAGGGCAATGCCGCTCGCAGGGTTGTTGGCAGCATTGCCCTTGACCATCGCCGACTGCATGTTTTGCAGGGCTGAATAGGCAATCTTGTCTTTCGCGTTGACCGTGGTGCCCTCCAGCTTGGTGAACCCCATGCTGGCGCCCACCAGATTGGCGTAGCGGTGGGTTTCCAAAAACGCGGCCGCTTTTTCCATGCCAGGCTTGAGCTTGCACCACTGCGCGGCACCGTCGAGGTACATCTTGGTGTAAGTCGCGTCCTGGGGGTCGGTCTTCACGGCGGTGAAGATGTCAGCGGGCTTGATGGTCTTTGCCATCGCCTCAATCTCGGCACTGGTCGCGCTGCCGAGCTTGATCCACGTCAACGCAGCACCGGCTGCGGTGGTGTCGATCGAGAAGCCGCTGCCCACTTTGGCCACGTAGAGGCTGCCGGAGGACAGGTCTTTTTCCTTGTCTGCCACGAACATGAACAGGCCACCGTTGGTGTAATCGTCGCCCATCAACACCGTGCGGTTGTCGGGCATCACTTGCACCAACTCGTGCGAAATCCGACCCATGCAGTAATGTTTCTTGATGCTGGCCGTGCCATCGGCTTTCACGGTCACTTCAGGCAAGTGGCCGTAGTTGTAGGGGTTGGCCGTGCTTTCGTTGCCATACAGGTTTTTGCTGTAGGCCTTGAACATGGTGTTGGTGGCGATGAACTGGGCATCGGGCTCGTACTCTTCGCTGGACAAATGGGTGCCCCAAGGCGACAGGCTCGAGCCGCAAGTGATCCACAGGCCATTGACGCCAGAGGTGTCCACGTTGTGGTACTTCACCAGCGTGAGCTTGCCCGTGGCAGGGTCTTGGTCCAGGGTCAACACGGCAATCGGCGAAGGCAGGTTGCCGTACATGGCGGTCGTGCCATCCTGCCCCCAGGTGGTGTACTCGAACTGCACCACGGCAAACACCGTGTTGCCTTTGACGCCGTCCACCTTGGCACCAGGCACCGTCAACAAAGACGTGCCGTCTGGCGCGTCAGAGTAGTACTGGCGTGCTTTGGCAGGCACCGTGTTGTCCATGATGGGTTGGTTGTTGATGTCCACATAGCCACCGGCCAGCACCTTGCCGCCTTTGCC
>CAZHDP010000023.1:0-1428 GCA_964531605.1 uncultured Burkholderiaceae bacterium
GTGCAGGTGCAGGTGCAGGTGCAGGTGCAGGTGCAGGTGCAGGTGCAGGTGCAGGCGATGGTGCAGGAGTGCTAACCGCTGGGGCTGGGGCTGGCGTTGAAACTGCCGGTGCAGGCGCGGGGGTGGGCGTTGTGGCAGCTGGTGCCGGCGCAGGCGTGGTGGCTGCAGGTGCTGGTGCGGGGGTGGTGGCTGCAGGTGCTGGTGCGGGGGTAGATGAACCGCCACCCCCACAAGCGGCCAAGCCGACCACGGCAGCAGCACTGAAAAGCAGTTTGATTGAAGATGACATGTTCTCGCTCCAAGTTGAATGAATTCGAACGAGTCTAGACCTCAAGCCTTTTCCCGTGCACCCCCGAGTCACGGGGGGTACCCAAGCGAGATTGCAAAATCACAACAAATTCACACCTCAAAACCGCCAATCCAAGCCAACCGTCCACTGCCTCAGGTGCTGTTGACTCCCCGGATACCGCACACCGGCCACGGGCACGCCATCGCGCCGCCAGACCTCCACAGCGCTGCCTCCAGGTTGCAACCGTTCTTGCACCACTCCCATTGAAAACATGGCGTGCTCGCTCAAAGCCCATTGGGCATGGGCATGCCAACGCCAGTCGGTTTGCCGTGCCGGCGCCAGGGTGATCGGATCGAACTGACCGAAACTGTTGACCGCCAGACGGTTGCGCACAGCAGTCAACACGTCAACACCAACAGACCACTGCATCGGACGCATGCTGCCCACCACCTCAGGCCTTGACCACCGTTGGTGCAGGCTCATACCGGCAGCCAACCGCGTGCTGTCGAGCACCTCTTGCAGCGGCAACGACCCCAGCGCGGGCTGGATGTTGCGGTCAACACGAACATGTGACACCCCCACGTTGGGCTGCCAACTCAAGCTGCCAGACACAGGCCAACGGTCACGCCACTGAAGCTCGGTCTGGTGCACGGCCAATTGCGTCTGTGTGCTCAATGGGATGCCGATTTGGGTGTAACCCTGGTAGGCGACATCACCCTTGGCTCGGCTGTAGCGCCCGTGCAGTGACCACCCATCAACCGATTGCCACCCCACGGTGGCCACAACCAGCGGCACGTACCCCTGCTCTTGGTTGATCACGCCCCCTGCAGTCGACCTCTCGACCGATTGGTAAGCCATCTCGCCACGAGCCACCCCCAGACTGAACCCGTGCTCTGAGGGCTCAGCCGCACAGGCCAAGCGGGTCAGGGTCATCAGCATCAAGGTCACGTGGACCAAGATCAAGGACTGCAACCGACCCAGCATGCCAAAGTTCCACATGCTCACACTGTTGCACAGCGTTGGAACAAACCACCAGGCAGACGCGCAACCCAGCCGTCCAACTCCAAGGTGAGCAATTCGGCCTGCAATTCAGGGGTAGGCAGCCCTGTGCGGGCTTGCAAGGCGTCCAAACCCACAGG
>CAZHDP010000023.1:1528-18752 GCA_964531605.1 uncultured Burkholderiaceae bacterium
GCAATTCAGGGGTAGGCAGCCCTGTGCGGGCTTGCAAGGCGTCCAAACCCACAGGATCGTGACCCAAAGCCTGCAACAGCGCGCTTTCCGGCAGTACAGACGAAGGCTGAGACGGCACGACCAGATGCGCGTACAACACCGGTGGCGGTACCACACCAACGGCTTTCACGGCCTTTACCGCAGCAGTCTTGGGTTTGTTTGCGGTCCTATCAAGAAGAGGCACAGACCACCCAAACTCTTCCAGCACATCATCGGCGGACTCCACCAATTTCGCACCTTGCTTGATCAGGGCATGGCAACCCCGTGATTGCGCCGCATGGATGGACCCAGGAATCGCCAACACGTCGCGCCCCTGCTCAGACGCCAAACGCGCGGTGATCAAAGAGCCCGATTTCAACGCCGCCTCGACCACCAAGGTCGCACGCGACAACCCTGCAATGAGGCGATTTCGTTTGGGGAAATTCGGTGACAACGGGGGCGTGCCCAGGGGATATTCACTGACCAGCAGGCCGTGCAAAGCGATTTGATGCGCCAAATCACGGTGCTGTTTGGGGTACACCCGGTCCAGGCCCGTGCCAACCACAGCCACCGTCACCGTCACCGCAGCCTGGGTGGTGCGAGTGGCCGTGGCCGCCAAAGCCCCTTCGTGGGCTGCACCGTCCACCCCCAACGCCAAACCAGACACCACGGTCAAGCCAGCGTTCGCCAACGCCTGTGCAAAGTGACGCGCATTTTCAGCCCCCTGGGGTGTCGGGTTGCGGCTGCCCACCATGGCAATGCAACGCTCGGACGGCAGGGATTCAAACGACCCTTGGCCCATCACATACAACAACAAAGGAGGGTCTTCCATCTGCAACAAGGCTGCCGGGTAGCCAGGGTCCCCCAAGGTCACGATGGATCGGCTGATGGCCGCAGGCGCTGCAGCACGGTCCTCTGCCGCCGTTGTACCCAGATTGTCACCCTCCAGCCAAGCTTGCGTCCGAGCCCACTGTGCGCGGAACTCAGGTGGTAGCGACAGCAAGGCGGAAGCCTGAGCCGGACGAACCACCTGACACAAAGCCGATTCGGATGCAGCAAAGATGTTTTCTGGCAAACCGAAGGCCGCCAACAGTTTGCGCGCGCCCTCGTTGCCCACACCCGGTGTCAGGCTGAGCCGAAGCCAGGCCGCCAAGCCTTCAAACACCATCCGACCGCCCTGTGCCTCTTGGTGCTGTGCCGTCAACGGGGATTGACCAACCGGTCACCGACCTTCACCCCATCGGTGATTTGCAAGATCAGGCCGTACGACAGCGTCTCAAACGGGCGAAACACCATCAACAGCCCATTGCGCTCGTCCGGCAATTTGATCTGCTGAGGCACACCCGTGGTGCGGTCAATCACACGGGGGCCATCTTTGAGCAGCGCCAGGATGTGCCCAGCTTGCAAACCGTCTCGTGTGCCTTTGTTGATGACGACCACTTGGTTCTGAGCCGCATTGACCACGGCGCTGCCATAGACCGACACGATGCGTGCGTCGATCTTTGCCTGGGGAGCGCTGGGCACGTAGTTGGTGAACTGGCGAGAAGGCTCCGGCAGCAACCGGTCACCCACACGCATTTCTTCCTTGGTGCGCACCACGTCGATCGTGGCGGGCACGATGTCCACGGTTGGCTTGTCGTCTTTACCGAGCAATTCCCGGGCGGTTTGACCACGCACCAAACTCACTTTGCCCACGTACTGGGCCTCGTAGCCCAACACAACCTTGGTGTCAGGGTCTTTGAGCGGTGTGACGTTGCGGAACACCCGGTATTCGCGGGGCTCTCCTTTGGCGTCCGACAACGGTGTCGCCGGGTCGCCCAGCGCGTAGGCGCGGTCGCCCTTGCTGAGCAACACCCGGTGCTCTTGCGTGGAAACAATGCGCGGGGTCTTGGTCAGCCCTTCCTCGCCCACGATGATGGGTTCAGACAAAAACGGCTCGATGATGCGGTTGTCCAAGGTGGGCAATACGCTGTCGGCCAGGGTTTCGTAGCGGTTACGGGGGCTGACTTTCACGGTTTCCAGGTCACCCCCGGCACCTTGCCCCGCGCCCATGCGCAAACGGGCCATGCCACCCTGCTTTTCGAGGTAAAGCTTTTGCCCCGGAAAAATGCGGTGCGGGTTTTGAATGTCTTGCAGGTTCATGCCCCACAGCTCGGGCCAACGCCAAGGTGTTTTCAAAAACAGCCCAGAGATCGCCCACAAGGTGTCACCTGACTTCACCGTGTAATCGTCAGGTGCGTCAGGCGACAAATCAGCCAGCGGCACGCCAGCCTGGGCCACCTGTTGTGCAGTGCTTTTTTGCGTCGGTGTGATCGTCAGGTTAGGGGCCACTTGCGCAGGTGCCCACACCGGGGCAAGTGGCAACAAAGCCCCGACCAGAACAAGGCGGGCAAAAGAAAACGGTGACTGGTGGTGTTGACGCATAAGATCGAACAGGCTGCCGGAAGGCTCTCATTGTGAAGTTGAACAGTCCACCCCTGGTCTGTTCGATGCGCCATTTTGGCAGGCCTGACAGTTAATCAATGACCTGCGATTTTGCGCCCAAGCCCTTGATTCAGCAACGAACAACCGCACTTCAATCGCATTTGCTTGCCTGTCATTTGCAAAAAGTAGCGAAAATAGCGACACCGCGGGCGCGATGCAGCCCAACGGCCCAGTGCGTACCCAGCCCTTGTCAACGGTGGTGCGACGCCTGACGTCCCCCTTTTTTCTTGCGATTTCTCTTTTTTCTTCATCGCCATGGCTTTACTCCCGATCCTCTGCTACCCCCACCCCAACCTGCACAAGGTCGCCAAACCGGTGGCGGCGGTCGATGCCCGCGTCCAACAGCTCGTCGATGACATGCTGGAAACCATGTACGACGCCAAAGGCATCGGTTTGGCGGCCACCCAAGTGGACGTGCATGAACGCATCGTCGTCATTGACGTCTCTGAAGAACACGACCAGCCACTGGTGCTGATCAACCCCGAGATCACCTGGGCCAGCCCTGAAAAAATCCTGAACGAGGAGGGCTGCCTCTCGGTGCCCGGCATCTACGACGGCGTAGAGCGCGCCACATCGGTCAAGGTCAAAGCCTTGGGTCGTGACGGCCAGCCCCATGAGTTTGAAGCCACCGACTTGCTCGCCATTTGCGTGCAGCATGAGCTCGATCACCTGCTGGGCAAGGTCTTTGTTGAATACCTCTCCCCCCTCAAGCGCAACCGGATCAAAACCAAAATGATCAAGCAGCAGCGCGAGGACAAGCGCTGAATGGGCGGCCGCACCCCCACTCCCCTGCGCTTGATCTTTGCCGGCACGCCTGAATTTGCGCAAGTGGCCCTCCAGGCCTTGCACGATGCCGGACATGAGATCGTGCTTGTGCTGACCCAACCAGACCGGCCCGCGGGCCGAGGCATGAAACTGCAGGCTTCGCCAGTGAAGCAACTGGCGCTGGACATCGGAGCCCCTGTGGCCCAGCCACGCAGTTTGCGCTTGGATGGCAAATACCCCGAAGACGCGGCCATGGCCCAGCAGGCCATTCTGGACGCCCGCGCCGACGCCTGCGTGGTGGCCGCCTATGGGCTGATACTGCCGCAGTGGGTGCTGGATGCCCCCCGGCTGAAATGCTTCAACATCCATGGCAGTCTGCTGCCTCGCTGGCGTGGTGCCGCCCCGATACACCGCGCCATTGAAGCGGGAGATGCACAGACCGGCATCACCATCATGCAGATGGACGCGGGCCTGGACACGGGGGACATGCTGGCCATTGAAACCGTGCCCATCGAAGACACCGACACCACCGGCAGCCTGCACGACACCCTCGCGGCGCTCGGCGCCCGCATGATGGTGCAGGTGCTGGACCAAGCCCAAGCCATGCAACTGGCGCCTGCGCCCCAACCGGCCGAAGGCGTCACCTACGCCGCCAAAATCGACAAACATGAAGCGGCCATGGACTGGTCACAACCCGCCGCCACGCTGGCCCGCCGCATACGCGCGTTCAACCCGTTTCCTGGCGCGCACACCACCTTGGGCGGCGAATTATTGAAAATCTGGGCAGCAGAAGTCGTTAAAAACGATAGCAAAGAACCCAATGAAAATATGCCGAAAAGCACTTTTTCAGGCACTATTTTGGCAACGCAAGCCGAAGGCATCGACGTGCAAACCGGTGATGGTGTGCTGCGCTTGACGCAGTTGCAACGTGCCGGCGCCAAACGCCTGGCTGCGGCAGATTTTGTCCGGGGGCAGACAGCCCTTGTCGGAACCGCGCTGGGCCACACCGGATAATGGGCCGGGCATGTTCTTTCGTCGAGCCAACTACACCCACCCTCAATTCCGTCAAGGCGCCCGCGACATCATGTCGGTGGCACCTGGCATTGCAGCCTGGGGCCTGATGACCGGCGTGGCCATGGTCAAGTCAGGCCTGAGCGTGTTCGAATCCCTGCTGATGTCCATCGTGGTGTTTGCTGGCAGTGCCCAGCTGGCCGCCATGCCACTGCTCATCGCCGGAGCGCCCATGTGGGTGATTTTGGCCACCGGCTTTTGCGTCAACCTGCGCTTCGTGGTGTTCAGCGCACACCTGCGGCCCTACATGATGCACCTGCCCTTGTACCAGCGCCTCATCACCGGCTATCTGACCACGGACATGAGCTATGTGCTGTTCGTCCGCAGCTTCCCCACCCCCAGTGACGACCCTGAAGAGTGTGCGGCTCAACAGGCCAACCTGGCAGGCAACTGCTTTGTCAATTGGGCCGCCTGGGTAGGCGCCAGCACCATCGGGGTGACAGCGGCCAATTTCGTCCCGACCGCGTGGGGCTTGGGCTTTGCAGGCATCTTGGCCTTGGTGGGCATTTTGTGTTCACTGGGCAACTCCCCCCTGCGCCTGATCTCAGGGGGCGTCGCCGGGGCGGCGGCTGTGGCGGCTTTTGCGTTGCCGCTGCGGTTGAACATCCTGGTGGCCATTGCCGCTGCGGTGGCGATCTGTTTGATCCTGGAAGAAACCGCGCTGTTTCGCCCCAAGGCAGGCACCCCATGAGAGAAACCGACGCCTGGACCGTCATCACCATCTTGCTGCTGGCCTGCGTCACGGTGCTGGCGCGTTGTTTTTTCTTCATTTCCAGCAAACCCTGGACCCTGCCCGCCTGGGTGGAGCGAGGTCTGCAATACGCCCCCATTGCCGCACTGGCCGCGGTCGTCATCCCCGAAGTGGTCATGTTGCAAGGCCAGCTGATCACCACCTGGAAAGACGCCCGGGTTTTCGGTGTGGCGGCTGGCATTGGTTTTTACTTTTGGCGCCAAGGCCAGGGCCAGGCGGTGCTGGGCACGATCCTGGTGGGCATGGCCGTGTACGTGCCATTGCACATTGGCTTAGGCTGGTAAGTGCAATCGGGCTCGGGGGCGGGTAGACCTGGGCGATTGGGCAAGGGCCGCGTCAGCGCTGCGCCCTACAATCGGCGCGAACTTTTTCACACCCCCTCACCCCTCCTCATTTGCCATGAAATTCATCCGTTTCACCGACCTCTGTGCCCAAGGTCGCGCCAAAAACCAGCGCGTCTTCATCCGCGCCGACCTCAACGTGCCGCAAGACGATGCCGGCAACATCACCGAAGACACCCGCATCCGGGCCTCTGTACCCTGCATTCAAATGGCGTTGGATGCGGGCGCGGCCGTGATGGTCACCTCCCACCTGGGTCGCCCCACCGAAGGCGAATTCAAGCCTGAAGATTCGCTGGCACCTGTGGCCAAGCGCCTGGGCGAGTTGCTGGGCCGTGATGTTCCATTGATTGCCAATTGGGTCGACGGGGTCACCGTGGCGCCAGGCCAGGTCGTGCTGCTGGAGAACTGCCGGGTCAACAAAGGCGAGAAAAAGAACAACCCTGAATTGGCCCAGAAGCTGGCCGCCCTGTGCGACATCTTTGTGCACGATGCGTTTGGCACGGCCCACCGCGCGGAAGCCACCACCTACGGCATCGCCCAGTTTGCCCCGATCGCCAGCGCTGGCCCCTTGCTGGCCGCAGAGATGGACGCCATCTCGAAAGCGCTGGCAAGCCCCAAGCGGCCGCTGGTGGCCATCGTGGCGGGTTCCAAAGTCAGCACCAAACTCACCATTTTGCAGGCGCTGTCCAGCAAAGTGGACGGCTTGATTGTGGGCGGTGGCATTGCCAACACCTTCATGCTGGCGGCAGGCTTGAAGATCGGCAAAAGCCTGGCAGAGCCAGATTTGATTGACCAAGCCAAAGCCGTGATCGAGTCCATGAAGGCCCGTGGCGCTGAAGTGCCGATCCCAACAGACGTGGTCTGCGCCAAAGCCTTTTCGGCCGACGCGGTGGCCACCGTCAAAGCCGCCACTGACGTGGCTGACGACGACCTGATCCTGGACATCGGCCCCGAGACCGCCGCCAAGCTGGCGTCCCAACTCAAGGCGGCAGGCACCATCGTTTGGAACGGCCCTGTAGGGGTGTTTGAATTCGACGCGTTTGCCCAGGGCACCGAAACCCTGGCCCGCGCCATCGCAGAAAGTGCTGCGTTTTCGATAGCAGGCGGTGGTGACACGCTGGCCGCGATTGCCAAATACGGCATTGAACAGCAGGTGGGTTACATCTCCACCGGTGGCGGCGCGTTCCTCGAAGTGCTGGAAGGCAAGACGCTGCCTGCGTTTGAAATTCTGCAAACCCGCGCAGCAGGTTAAAAAAAAGCCCCGTCTCGCGGCGGGGCTTTTTGCTGGGGTGGCTTTGCTCAGGTGGCGGCAGGCACAACCGCCGGGGGCATCAGCGACTCACTGGTGGGCTTACCCTCGTAATCCGTCCAGCAGCGCTGACTGAAGTCATACAGCTTGCACTTGTTGGCGGTCTGGAAGTACCAACGCCAAGAGAAGGGCTGCACCACAATGCGGCCTGGCAACATCTCTTCCAGCAGGGCCTGTGCGCCCTTGAGTTTGTACAGCGGCACGCTCATGTCGAGGTGGTGCGCGGTGTGTTCCATGATGTGGTGCAGCACCGCACCGATCTTGAACGGAAACGTCAGGTGCACGGTGGTGGTGACAAAGGGGTGTGCCTTGGTCCAGGCGGCCTTGTCGTCGTACCAGGAAACTTTGACGTGGGTGTGGTGCACGTACACCACAAACCCGATCATCGAACACCAGAAGAAGAACGGCACGGCAAAACCCATGCCCAGCAGCATCCACACCGACTGCTCGGTGGCCAACGCAGCAGCCACCAAGGCACCGATCCATACCACACCATAGGCAGACACCAACAGACCGTCTTTCCAGAAAATGGCGCGGCGGGTGCTCATGTGCGTGCTGTTGGGGAAGTACATCTTGTTCCACCAGATTTCGATCATGTAATAGAAACCTGGCCCCCAACCGCTGCGGTACAGGCGTTCCATGAAACGACGGGTGGGGGACAGTGCGGCGAACTCGGTGGCGGTCAGCGGTGCCCAGACAAAATCCATGCCCTTGAGGTTGGTGAAGCCGTGGTGGACCACGTTGTGCCCCACGTCCCACAGGCTGTATGGTGTGAGCGACGGCAAAAATGCAATGCGACCCAACCAACGGTTCAGGGTTCGGTTGGGCGTCAAGCTCTGGTGGCAGCCGTCGTGTCCGATGATGAACAGACGACCAATGACAAAACCAGCCACCATGCCCATCAAGAGCTTGGCCCACCAGGCCGACAGCAAAACGGTGGCGGTCAAGGCACCAAACAGCAAAGCGTAATCAAACGCCAACAACACAAACGCCCACAGCGTGGTGCGCTGGACGAGCGGCTCGAGCCACTGGCGCAGCACTTTGCGGTGCGGAATGTCTTGGCCCACAGGAATCGGGATCAACGGAGCAGTCATGCAAATTTCACAAGGACAAATACAATACGGAAAATACCGTTAAAACAGGGCTTTACGGCCACTTTCTCGCAGTTTGCATTGGATGTTGTGTTTTGTATTGAAGGTTTGCGACATCGCGAGCCCCAATACCTCCCGCTTTTCACGTGACCATGACCACACAGTACCAGTTGATTCCACCCAGCGCAGGCTTGGCGTCCTGTGTGCGGGGCTACGTCACGCGCAGCACGCTGGGGCAGGCCCATGCCGCCGATGTGCGCAAAAGCCACCTGCCCGCCGCGCTGACCTGTGCCATCACCTGGTTCATTGAAGGCAAATCCACCCTGCTGCAGGCCGCCGGGCTGGAATCTCCCGAACCTGCACCGCAAGCCGTGGTCTTCAACGGCCCACGCACGCAAGATGTGGTGAGCGAAGACCGAGGACCGGTGCAATCGTTCATGGTGCTGCTCATGCCGGACGCGGTGCGCGCGATGGCTGGTTTGGACATTTCCGCCCATGTCAACCGCTTCAGCGCCATGTCAGATGCGTTCGATGTGGCCTGGCACCGCATGGCCCAAGCGGTGTTGGACGCGCCCAATGACGCGTCACGCATCGAGCAGATTGAAGCCTTTTTGGAACCCCGCTGGCGTGCCGCTTGCGAGCAAGGCCAAAGCCAGGTCAAACGCTACCAGGACTGGGTTCACGACATTTCTCGCCGCGCCCAAGACCATGGCGTCGGACGCAGCATGCGCCAAGCGCAACGCCGCATCAAAGAATGGGCGGGCTTGTCGCTGCGCCAGTTACAAGGCATTGTGCGCATCGAAAGCTCGCTGTCGCAAGTGCAAGAGGTGGATCAGCAGGGGCAACCTGACTGGTCACAAATCGCCTGTGAAAACGGATTTTCTGACCAGGCCCACTTTTGCCGTGAGGTGCGCAAGATATCGGGCCTGAGCCCCACTGCTTTACGCCGTGCGGTGGCAGAAGACGACAGCTATTGGATGTACAAACTGCTGGGCACTGGCAAATCCAACGGCTGAATAACCCGACTGTCAGAAGGTAACTGACATGTAACTCATTCCCTGAGACAATGTAATTTGATTACATCATTGACCACCCTCAGGAGCAACATGTCGAAGTCTTACCCGCGCCACGCCACCAAAATTGTCGCCACGCTGGGCCCTGCGTCCAACGACGTGGACCTGTTGGAGAAGATGATCAACTCCAAGGTGAGTGTGGTTCGGCTCAATTTCAGCCATGGCACAGCCCAAGACCACATCAACCGCGCCACCATGGTGCGTGAAGCGGCCCGCCGTGCAGGGCGCGAAGTGGCCATCATGGCTGACCTGCAAGGCCCCAAAATCCGCGTTGGTAAATTCACTGACGGCAAGGTGTGGCTGGAGCCAGGTGCCAAATTCGTCCTGGACGGTGAGCGCACCGAACTTGGCGACGTGCATGCGGTGGGCCTCGACTACAAAGAACTGCCTCAAGACGTCAAGCCCGGCGATGTGCTGCTGCTGAACGACGGTTTGATCCAGCTGACCGTGGACGCAGTGATTGGCGAGGCCGTCCACACCACCGTCAACCTGGGTGGCGAGTTGTCCAACAACAAAGGCATCAACAAAAAGGGCGGTGGCTTGACGGCCCCAGCCCTGACGGCCAAAGACATGGAAGACATCAAGACCGCGATGAGCTTCCAGGCCGACTACGTGGCGGTGAGCTTCCCTAAAAACGCCACCGACATGGAAATGGCTCGCCAGCTTTGTAACGTGGCTGCTGCTGAATACAAACACAAGCCAGGGCTGATCGCCAAAATTGAACGCGCCGAAGCCATCCCGCACCTTGAAGCCATCCTGCGCGCCAGCGACGGCATCATGGTGGCACGTGGCGATTTGGCGGTGGAAGTGGGCAACGCGGCCGTGCCCGCCTTGCAAAAACGCATGATCAAACTGGCCCGCCAGATGGACAAGTTTGCGATCACCGCCACCCAGATGATGGAAAGCATGATCAGCGCGCCGGTGCCCACCCGCGCCGAGGTGAGCGACGTGGCCAATGCCGTGCTCGATGGCACCGATGCCGTGATGCTGTCTGCTGAAACGGCTTCAGGCAAATACCCACTGGAGACCATCCAGGAAATGAGCCGAATTTGCGAAGCGGCAGAAGCCGCAGAACAAGTTGAACTGGAAGCCGACTTTGCCGACAAGCAATTCACCCGCATCGACCAGTCGATAGCGATGGGCGCCCTGTTCACGGCCCACCACCTGAATGCCAAAGCCATCGTGGCACTGACCGACAGCGGCAGCACCCCACTGTGGATGAGCCGCCACCGCATCCATGTGCCGATCTATGCGCTGACCACCCGCGTGAGCACCCAACGCAAGATGGCGATCTACCGCAATGTGCGCCCTCTGCTGACGGACGCCAACCACGACCGCGATTCAGCACTGGCACAAGCCGAGCAGCATTTGAAAAAGCGTGGCATCGTCAAAAAAGGCGACATCTACGCCATCACCTGCGGTGAGCCCATGGGCGCGCCCGGCGGTACCAACATGTTGAAAATCTGCCAGGTGGCCTGAGGGCAGCGTCAGGATCGTCACAGGGTCCGCGGCTAAAATTGGCGACAGTTACAGACCGGTTACCAACTTTCACTGAGGATTTCACCATGGCTCTCGTCTCGATGCGCGAATTGCTGGACCACGCTGCCGCCAACGGCTACGGCATTCCAGCGTTCAATGTGAACAACCTGGAACAGGTGCAGGCCGTGATGGCTGCAGCAGACGAGGTCGGTGCCCCGGTCATCCTGCAAGCCAGCGCCGGCGCACGCAAGTACGCGGGTGAGCCTTTCATCAAGCACCTGATCCAGGCCGCCGCCGAGATGTACCCCCACATCCCCTTGGTGATGCACCAAGACCACGGCACCACCCCCAAAGTGTGCCAAGGCGCGATCGACCTGGGCTTTGGCTCGGTGATGATGGACGGCTCGCTGATGGAAGACGGCAAAACCCCTTCCAGCTTTGAATACAACGTCGACGTGACCCGCCGTGTGGTCGAAATGGCCCACAAGACAGGCGTGACCGTCGAAGGGGAATTGGGCTGCCTGGGCAACCTGGAAACCGGCGAGGCCGGCGAAGAAGACGGCATTGGTGCCGAAGGCAAACTGGACCACAGTCAAATGCTGACCGATCCTGAAGAAGCGGCCGTGTTCGTCAAGGCCACTCAGCTCGACGCCTTGGCCATCGCCATCGGCACCAGCCACGGGGCTTACAAATTCAGCCGCAAGCCCACAGGCGACATCCTGGCGATCAGCCGCGTCAAAGAAATCAACAAACGCATCCCCAACACCCATTTGGTCATGCACGGTTCGTCCAGCGTGCCACAAGACTTGCTGGCCATCATCAACCAGTACGGTGGCAAGATGAAGGAAACCTACGGCGTACCCGTCGAGGAAATCCAAGAAGCCATCAAATACGGCGTGCGCAAGATCAACATCGACACCGACATCCGCTTGGCCATGACCGGCGCAGTGCGCAAGTTTCTCGCTGAAAACCCCGATAAGTTCGATGCCCGTGAATGGCTCAAGCCCGCCCGTGAAGCCGCCAAGGCCATTTGCAAACAACGCTACTTGGAGTTCGGTTGCGAAGGCCAGGGCAGCAAAATCAAAGGGCTGACGCTGCAAGCGGTGGCAGCCCAGTACGCTGCAGGCCAACTGGCCCAAGTGGTGCAGTGACCCGACGCCTTTTCCTCTTTTGACCTCAGCATGACCTCATCCCTGCACACGTCCGCCCTCACCTCTTTGCCTTTGCTTGCGCGAGGCAAAGTCCGCGATAACTACGCGGTCGGCGATGACCGCATCCTGATGGTGGCCAGCGACCGCATCAGTGCCTACGACGTGATCATGGGTGAGCCCATCCCAGGCAAAGGCACCTTGCTCACGCAAATGGCCTTGTTTTGGTTTGACAAACTGGGACATGTCTGCCCCAACCACCTCACTGGCGATGCACCCGAGGGTGTGGTCAGTGCCGATGAAGTGGCGCAGGTTCGTGGGCGCTCCATGCTGGTCCAACGCCTCAAGCCATTGCCCGTCGAAGCCGTGGTCCGAGGCTACCTGGCCGGCAGTGGCTGGAAGGAATACCAAGACAGCCAAACCGTCTGTGGCGTTCCCCTGCCTGCAGGCCTGAAGAACGCAAGCAAGCTGCCCGAGCCCATTTTCACGCCCGCTGCCAAAGCTGCTGTGGGTGAACACGACGAAAACATCAGCTTTGAGCAGGTGGAGCGCACCATAGGCAAGCCGCTGGCCGAACAGATGCGCCGCGTCAGCATCCAGCTCTACGTTGAAGCGTCTCGTATTGCTGCAGACAAAGGCATCATCATTGCTGACACCAAATTTGAATTTGGCCTCGACAGCCAAGGCCAGATGGTGTTGATGGACGAGGTGCTGACCCCGGATTCTTCCCGCTTTTGGCCTCAGGAGTCCTACGCCCAAAGCTTGGCAGAAGGCCGTAACCCGGCCAGCTACGACAAGCAATTCTTGCGCGACTGGTTGGACAGCCAACCCTGGGACAAAACACCCCCAGCCCCACGACTTCCCACGGCGGTCATCGAGAACACGGCGGCCAAATACCGTGAGGCCCTGTCACGTTTGACCACCTGAGACGCCATATTGCGCCTTATGATGTGTCACACGTAACTGCCTGTGACAAGATCACCTGATGACCCAAACACCCGACAGTTCATCGACGCAAGCACTGGCGCCAACGCGCCCATCGCGTCGATCGCGTCGATCGGTCACCCGAAGCTACCGGTCCTTTGAGCCTGTCCCCTTGCCCGATGAGCAGGCCATGGGGTTGAGCGCCCTGGCGTCCAAAGGCACCCAGCGACGCTACAGCACCAACACGATGTTGATCCAGGAGGGTGAACTCGGCAACACGCTGTTCATCATCCTGTCGGGCAAAGTCAGGATCTTCGCCTCGGACAACCGAGGCAAAGAGGTCACCCTTGGCATTGCAGGACCCAACGATTACATCGGTGAAATGGCCTTGGACGGCGGGCCGCGATCAGCGAGTGTGGAAACGCTGATGCCGACGATATGCTCGATCGTGAGCCGTGACATCCTGCGCGAGCACATCGCCAGTCACCCCGACTTTGCCTTGGAGATGATGTCGCGCCTCATCGGGCGCACACGCCGCGCGACCGAAAGTGTGCGCAGCCTGGCGTTGTTTGACACCTACGGTCGTGTGGCACGTTTGCTGGAAAGCATGGCAGTCACCCACCCAGACGGTACTCGCGCTCTGGCCGAGCGCGTCACCCACCAAGAGTTGGCCAACCACGTGGCCTGCTCTCGCGAAATGGTCAGCAGGCTGCTGAAAGACCTGGAAACCGGTGGCTACTTGACGACCCAAGACCGCAAGTTGGTGCTGCTCAGGCCTTTGCCCGCACGCTGGTAAGCGCCCTCACTCCACCTCAGGTTTGAGCGCCAAAGCCCGGGTGTAGAGGGCGTTTTTGGAGTCCCCCGTGATGTCTGCCGCCAATTTAACGGCGGTTTTCAACGGTAATTCAGCCAGCAATAACGCCAAAACGCGGTCACTGGCCTGTGCGTCCTGTACCTGCTCAACGGGGTGCAACACCACCACAAACTCCCCCTTGAGACGTTGCGGTTGGGCGGCTAACCATGCCGGAAAGTCCTGCACGGCCAGGGTGGCCATCTCTTCAAACTGTTTGGTCAGCTCCCGACCCACGGTCACTTGGCGCTCACCCAACACGGCCAAGGCTGCGGCCAACGCTTCGATGCGGTGCGGCGCTTCTAACAACACCACGGCGCGCGACTCTGACGACAGGGCCTGGACGGCTGTTTGCCTCAACTGGGCCTTGGACGATAAGAAGCCCGCAAACACAAAACCCCCTTGCTCGTCCGAACGCGCCACCGCACCGCTCGCACTGAGGGCCGCCGTGATGCTGCTGGCCCCCGGCAAGGGACTCACCCTCAGGCCGGCTTGCCGCACGGCAGACACTAGGCGCGCACCCGGATCGCTGACCGCAGGCGTGCCTGCATCGCTCACGTAGGCCACACGCTGGCCTTGCTGCAAACGGGCAATCACCTGCTCTGAGGCCTCAGACTCGTTGTGTTGGTGCACCGCCAACAACTGAGCACCGCTTTTTTCAATGCCGTAGGCGCGCAACAGGCCCTGGGTATGGCGCGTGTCTTCGCAAGCCACGCAATCCACCAGCCGAAGCACGTGCAGCGCACGCAAGCTGATGTCGGCCAAATTGCCAATCGGCGTCGCCACCACGTACAACAGGCCCTGCGGATAATGTTGGTCAGCGGCGGCATCGTGCGCAGCATCCAGGGACTTGGCAAAAGAGGCGCTCAAAGTGATCCTTCACAAGCAAACAAAAGACGCGACCACCACCAAACAAAGAGGTGACCACGGGGAGGACGCAGCCTTGCGTCACTTGCTGACGCAAGGCCTGCGCCTTGTTCAGCGCAATTATCGGACGCCTGGACGCGGCGGCGGTGAGATCGACCTCATCATGCAAAGCAAAGACGGCACCACCGTCTTTGTGGAAGTACGCCAACGCGCCAGTCAACGGTTTGGCGGGGCCGCCGCCAGCGTGAGCGCTGTGAAGCAGCGGCGCATCATCTTTGCCGCTCGGCACTACCTGATGAGGCTCTCAACGTGGCCACCTTGCCGCTTTGACGTGGTGACGGTAGAAGGTGAACACATCGAATGGCTACAGGCCGCATTCGACGCGTCTTGAAACCGGCCCGATTGCCCTCCATCTTTAGACAAACCAGCCGAGTATCATCTGCAGCCATGTTAGAGCAACGCATACAACAGCACTTCATTGACAGTGCCGACCTTAAATACCAAGCAGCAGAGGGCTTGAGCAAACCCATTGCGGCAGCCGTTCAAGCGGTGTTGGCCAGTGTCACCAGCGGCGGCAAGGTACTCGCCTGTGGCAACGGGGGTTCGGCTGCGGATGCGCAGCACTTTGCAGCTGAATTCGTTGGGCGGTTCGAGCGTGAACGCCCCGAATTGGGCGCCATTGCGCTCACCACCGACAGCTCGATCCTGACGGCGATTGCCAACGATTACGCCTTCAACGCCATCTTCTCGAAACAGGTGCGCGCTTTGGGCCAGCCTGGTGACGTGTTGCTGGCCATCTCCACCAGTGGCAATTCAAGCAACATCATCGCGGCCATCGAAGCAGCCCACGAACGCGAAATGACCGTGGTGGCCTTGACCGGACGTGGGGGCGGTCAAATCGGTCGCCTGCTGCGCGAAACCGATGTGCACATTTGTGTACCCCATGAACGCACAGCACGCATCCAGGAAGTCCACTTGCTGACCATCCATTGCCTGTGCGACGGCGTTGACACCCAATTACTTGGCGAACAGGATTTACCCACATGAACACCCCAACCCCCACCACCGGCACAGCCCGTTTTGTATTGACGCTGGTGGCCGCTGCCAGCCTGAGCCTGGCACTCAGTGCCTGCGCGCCGCTGATCATCGGTGGGGCCATGGTCGGCGGCAGCATGGTGGCGATTGACCGCCGCACCTCTGGGGCACAACTGGAAGACGAAGGCATCGAACTGCGCTCCAACGCCCGCCTGGGGGACGCACTGGGGGACAAAGCCCACATCAACATCACCAGCTACAACCGCCAAGTGCTGTTGACCGGCGAAGTGGCCAGCGACAAAGACAAACAAACGGCAGAAGCTGTCGTCAGCAGAGTGGACAACGTGCGTGCGGTGGTCAATGAGCTGGCTGTATTGGGCATCTCATCCCTGTCGCAACGCTCCAATGACAGCCTGATCACGGGCAAAGTCAAAGCAGCGTTGGTTGACGCCAAAGACGTCTCGGCCAGCGCCTTCAAAGTGACGACCGAACGCGGCACGGTCTACCTGATGGGCCGAGTCACCCAGCGCGAAGCCAACCGCGCTACCGACGTGGTCCGCACGGTGAGCGGCGTTCAGCGCGTGGTGCGTGTGTTCGAAGTCATCACGGAGCAAGAACTGCAGAACATCCAGCCGCCCGCGTCTTCTGCGCCAACAGGCACCGCCAAATAAGGCCAGCGCAAACGGTCACCCGAGGTCTCCCGGGCCCTGGGCATCACATGCCCAGAGACTTCAGCAAATCGTCTGTGTCAGAAGGCGCAGCAGGGGCGGCTTGTGCGTCTGCAGGCACAGCAGCCAACGCTTGCGCCATCAACTCATCAGGTGTCGCTTCGGCCTGAGGCTCAAAGTCATAGAGCTTGATGAACTCGGTGCGATCAATGGCCAGTTCCAGGTAAAAGATGTTGTTCTTGGCCGTGTAAAACGTGACGCGGCGCGCTTCAGGCTTATCCAGGTTCGCATCCACGCTCAACACCACCTGCTTGTTCAGCACCAACATCTTGGGCTGGTTTTGGCTGATGTGGGTGTGCAGTTCTCGACGCACCTTGCTGGTGAAATCGCCCAGCACTTGGTTCATCAACTCGCCCATCACGTTGGACACCTCATCGGCCGTGTAAGACGATGCCAAGTCATCTTCCGGCATGCCCATGCTGAGCAAGTAGCCCCGGTAGATTTCCATGGCCGCCTGGCCCGTGAAATTCAAAATCACCAGCCCAGAAAACCCGCCATCAAACAACACGAAGCAGCCAATGTCAGGTTTCAAACAGGTCTTGTGGATGCGCTGCACCATGGCCGAGTAGTGCACTTGGCTGTGGGTGGCTGCGGTCAGCACTTTGGTGACCGAATTGCACAGGCTGGTCAACAGGTCTTCGGTACCAAAGACCACAGGGTTTTCTTGCAAGCTCATGGGGAAATAGGTCGCTGAAACAATGAGCGACCAAGGTAACACAAGCCCACAAAACCTGTGCGCCGAGCACAGATGGTTGAGCTGCGAGCGTGGACTTAGCTCACCTCGCGCACACCCGCTTCACACCCGCTTCACTTCAACCGTTTGATCAAACTCGACGTGTCCCAGCGGTTGCCACCCATCTTTTGCACATCAGCGTAAAACTGATCGACCAGAGCGGTCACGGGCAGGCGGGAGCCATTGCGCTTGGCTTCGTCGAGGACCAAACCCAGGTCTTTGCGCATCCAGTCGACGGCGAAGCCAAAGTCAAATTTGTCGGCCACCATGGTTTTGCCACGGTTGTCGAGCTGCCAGCTTTGGGCCGCGCCTTTGCCGATCACGTCCAGCACTTGGTTCATGTCCAAACCTGCGTTTTGACCGAAGGCAATGGCTTCACTCAAGCCTTGCACCAATCCGGCGATGCAAATCTGGTTGACCATTTTGGCCAACTGCCCGGCACCGCTCTCGCCCAGGTGGGTGAAGGCACGCGAGAAAGCCATGGTCACGGGTTTCACCTTGTCGAACACAGCAGCATCACCACCGCACATCACGGTGAGCATGCCGTTTTGCGCCCC
>CAZHDP010000024.1:0-18694 GCA_964531605.1 uncultured Burkholderiaceae bacterium
CCTTGGGGAACCCTTTGATCGATTTATAACTGTTTGATTTTATTTATTTTTCATAGCAAAATGACAAAATGTCGTTTGACTATGAAAACATCGAATTCTTTGATCTGACCGAAGCCCAGGCACGGCAGTTCATCGACGCTGAATCGGCTTGGCGGGCCTTAGAGGATGCCCGTGCCGAAGCCGCTCAGGTGCGTGGCTCGATGATGTGGCGTCAACAGTCAGGACGGCAGTATCTGGTTCGGGTGGCCAGCTCTGGCTCGCAAACCTCACTGGGACCCCATTCACCTGAAAACGTCTTGATCTTTGAACGGTTCATGGCGCGCAAAACCATGGCCAGCGAGCGCTTGAAACAACTCAAGGGGACGGTGCAGACACAGGTTCGATTGAACCGGGCACTGCGTGTGGGGCGGGTACCCAATGTGGTGGTGGATACGCTGAATGCTTTGGCTGATGCGGGTCTGACTGACCATTTTTTGACGGTGGGTACCCATGCCCTGTTCGCTTACGAAACAGCGTGCGGGGTGCGCGTGCAAGCGGAAGCGACGGCCACCAAAGACATAGACCTGTTGCTGGACACGCGCCGTCACTTGCAATTTGCCACCACCATGAAGCGCCTGGACACGTCGTTGTTGGGCATCTTCCAAAAGGTAGACAAGACCTTTGCGCTCCGGCATGACCAGAAATACACGGCTGTGAATGCGTCGGGCTTTGAGATTGACGTCATCCGGCGCAACGCTAAAAGTTCAGCGGGGACTGACCCCCACCCTTTGCGGGTTTCGGATTTTGAGGACGACTTTTGGGCGGTTCAAACACCCAGCGGTCAAGCCTTGTTGGACGGTGGCCATTTCACCCAGGTGGTGGTCGGCACCAGCGGGCAGATGGCGACGATGCACGTGCCCTCACCCAGCAGCTTCATTCGCATCAAATCAGCCATTGCCGAGCGACCAGACCGCAACCCTTTGAAGAGCCCCAAAGACAAACTACAGGCCAAGGTCGTGCAAAAGCTGTTGGCAGACCATGGCCTTCAGCAGATCATGGATGCGCGTCGGCGTTGACCGTCATCGACAACACATGCCCCACGCGCGGGTCTCCTTGCCCACCCAGCACTTGCGCGTAGGCCGCCTGCACCGCCTCTGGCCCACGGTGTTGCTCAACCACCAACCAGGGCGAACTGGGGTCGCTGACCCGCGCTGAAAAGCTTTTCCATGCCGCGACCAAGCGCTGACCCAGGCCTTCGCCGCCCCACTCTGCGGCGCGCTTCTTGATCTGTGCGGGCGCAAAGAACAGGGTGGCGCGGGGGCCGGGCAGGTCTTTGGCGTTGCCGCCCAACTCGCTCACGTGTGTGCCGCCGATGGAGCTGCTGTAGGCCAAGGCGGTGAAGCGGGTGTGCACGGCGCGGCGCAGGTCCGCGTTGCCGGCAAAGTCCACGTAGACCATGGGCGTGTTGGCCACGATCTGGTCGAGTTGGTCGTAGGTCAACACGCGGCTGTAGCAACCCAGGCTGTCGCAAAAGGCGACGTTGCCGGGGGATGTCAGGCCCACCACGTCAAGCTCTGCCCTCTGCGCGAGTTGGAACGCGGTGCCGTAGGCGGTTTTGCTGGAAGCGCTGGACAGCAGCATCACCGGGCGTTGGCCTGAAGCGGTGGTGCCAAAGAACGCGTTGTCGGCCAAGAAGTCATCGATCAGCCAGGACGTGATGAACAGGGGCCGCAACAGGGACTGCAGGGACTCGCTGTCAGCGGTGTAGAACGGGTCGGTGTTGCACCGCACGTATTGGTTGTACACCGCGGCCAAGGCTGCACGGTGCGGTGCAGCTTCGACAAAGCCGGACGGGCTCACGCGGGCGGGTGTCAGCACCACGCTGCTGGCCATGGGGTAGTAGCCATAGAACTTGTCGCCCACCGCAATGCCTTCGGCGCGTGAAGCGCTCACCTTGGCAAAGCCCCACACCGGGATGCGGCCCCACGCGCTGGTGGCTTCGCCCGCCTCTGGCGCCACGGGGTAAAAGCCCCAGTAGTTCATGGCGTCGCCAAAGGCGGCGTAAGTGATGTTGTTGGATGTGAGCGCAAACGATTCGACCTGCAGCAGCACCTCGCCGTCTTGCAACGCAGGCTGGGCCAGTGTTTGCAGCCGGGTTTGGCTCAGGTCAGTTTTGCGGATTTGGAAATCCAGGGTCTGGGTTGCGCTCATGGGGTCTCCTGTTGTGTTGACCACATTTTGAGGGGCGCGAGCTTCTTCAGCGCAACGTTGGCAAATGCAGGCCTGTCCACGCAAGGCCTCGGGGATGCGCGACAGCAGCGCCTCTGAGAACTGGACCTGGGTACACCAGCACGGCGTGTCGAACGAGCCGCTCGCGGCGGGGGCACAGCGATTGGCCTGTCCACACAAAGGGCACAGGGGCGCGCATCGTGGCAAGTCTTGGGAGGTCTTGGTCATGGCGTGAGATTCTCGCATCGCCTTCGATTCATGGACATTCATCTATTGATGCATCAAACACATCAATCAACATAAACAATGCAATTCACAACATAAGCAGCTTCGCCAAAAATCCAGGTTTTCAATGCCACACCCGGTACACGGGTCGCCCAAGGAAACCCCATGTTGAAATTGATTGCCTCTTGTGTTGCCCTGTGTGTGGGCACCCTCTCCACGTCTGCGGCGCTGGCCGCTGGCGAAAAGCCACTGACCATCGTCGTGCCTACCGCTGCAGGCGGGGCCAACGATGCCATGGCCCGCACCGTGGGGCAAAAGTTGTCGGTGCTGCTGGGGCAGGCCGTCATCATCGAGAACAAGGCCGGCGCCAACGGCTCACTGGCCGCAGAGGCTGTGACACGTGCTGCGCCTGATGGCAACACCTTGATGTTTGGCTACGTGGCCACGCACGCCATGAACCCCGCACTGCAAAAGCTGCGCTACGACCCGATCACCGGGTTCGAGCCTGTGGGCTTGGTCGGCTTTTCGCCGGTGGTGATGGTGGTCAACCCCACGGTCAAAGCCAAAGACGTGAAAGAACTGGTCGCGCAAATGAAGGCCGCACCTAACAACTACAGCTTTGCCTCAGCAGGCAATGGCACAGCGCCACACTTTGCCGCCGAGTTGTTCAAGATCAGCACGGGCACCACGCCCTTGCATGTGCCGTACAAGGGCTCGGCACCGGCCATCACCGACACCATTGGTGGGCAAACCCAGCTGATGTTCCCCAGCTTGTTCACGGCCATGCCTTACGTGAAAGCTGGCAAATTGCGGGCCATGGCGATCGCTGGCCCCAAGCGCTCCAGCGTGTTGCCCGATGTGCCCACCTTGAAAGAGGCGGGGGTAGACGGTGTGGATGTCGAGCAGTGGTATGCCTTTTTTGCGCCACCCAAGACGCCCAAAGACACGGTGATCAAACTGAACGCTGCTCTCAACAAGGTCTTGAACGACAAAGATGTGATCAAGCGCCTGGAAGACCAAGGCGCTGACGTGGAAACCAGCACGCCCGAGCAGTTGGCCGAACTGGTCAAAAAAGACCTGGCCAAGTGGAAAGGCGTTGTTCAAAAAGCCAACATCAAGGCGGACTGAGGCCATGCAGCAACGCAACATCCCCTGCGTGTTGATGCGCGCTGGCACCTCGCGCGGGCCGTTCTTTTTGCGCGAGTGGCTGCCTGAAGGGGACGAGGCCCGCGACCAGGCCTTGATCGGGGCCATTGGTGCGTCTGATCCGCTGCAGCTCGACGGCTTGGGGGGTGGCAGCACGCTCAACAGCAAGGTGGCCATCGTGTCGCGTTCCAGCCAACCGGATTGCGACTTGGACTACCTGTTTGCGCAAGTCGGGGTGGGGCACCAGTCGGTGGACACCCGCCCCAATTGCGGCAACATGCTCTCGGGGGTGGCGCCTTTCGCCATCGAGCAAGGCTTGATCCCGGCGCAAGACGGCGTGACCACGGCGCGCATCTACAACGTGAACACCGGCTCTCGCATCGACGTGACCGTGTGCACGCCCAATGGCCGGGTCACCTACGAGGGCGACGCCCGCATCGACGGTGTGGCAGGCACCGCAGCGCCCATTCTGCTGAACTTTTTGGACGCCTGGGGTGCAGTCACAGGCCATCTGTTCCCCACCGGACAGCGCATCGACGTGGTGGATGGCTTGGAAGTGACCTGCATCGACGCGGCCATGCCGCTGATGATGTTGCGCGCCCAAGACCTTGGCTTGCACGGGCGCGAACGCCCCGCCGAACTGGACGCCAACACCGCGCTGCTCGAACGCATCGAGCGCTTGCGCTTGGAGATGGGGCGCCGCATGGGGCTGGGTGATGTATCGAACAGCGTCATTCCTAAACCGGTGTTGGTGAGCGTGGGTGACACGGACAACAGCATCACCTCACGTTATTTCACGCCCCGCAAATGCCATGCGTCACACGCGGTGACCGGGGCAATTGGCGTGGCCACGGCTTTCGCGCTGCCCGGTACCGTTGCCAGCGGTGTGGTTCGGGCCGCTGGCAAGCACCCGCTGGTGGTGCTGCACCCCGCAGGGCAGATCGATGTAGAGGTCGAACTGGCGGGTGCCGGCATGGACGCCACGGTCGAGCGCGCGGCCTTGGTGCGCACCGCCCGCAAGATCATGCAGGGGGAGTTGCACCTGCCCTCGTACGTGTTCCCCCGTGGGACGATCGACGCCCCGCCGCAAGCCCCAACGTTCCCCACGCAAGACATCCACATCATCGTACCGACCACCGCAGGCGGCGGCAACGACACCATGGCACGCACCCTGACGCGCAAGCTGGGTCCGCTGCTGGGCCACAACGTGGTGGTGGACAACCGCGCAGGGGCCAACGGCAGCGTGGCCTGCGAGTACGTGGCCGCGGCACAACCGGATGGCCATACGCTGATGTTTGGCTACATTGCCACACATGGCATCAACCCCGCACTGCAGCCTGTGGGCTATGACCCTCAGCAGGACTTCGCACCCGTCGGTTTGGTGGGCTACTCCCCGACCTTGTTGGTGGTGCCTGCCGAGTTGCCGGTGCACAGCGTCAGTGAGTTGATGGCCTACCTCCAGCACCATCCGGGTCGACTCAGCTACGCGTCCGCCGGGGAAGGCACCGTGCCGCACCTGGCAGCGGAGCTGTTTCGGCTGCAAGCGAAGGCACCCTTGCCGGGTGTGGCGTACGCGGGCGCAGCCCCCGCGATCTCGAGCACGGTGCGTGGCGACACGCAAGTGATGTTCCCCAGCCTGTTCACGGCGCAACCGTATTTGCGCAGCGGTAAATTGCGGGCCCTGGCCGTGGCCCAATCGACCCGCTTGCCCAGCCTGCCCAACGTGCCCACCTTGGCAGAGACTGGCGTGGGGGGCATCGAAGTGACCCAGTGGTACGCCTTGTTTGCACCAGCGCACACGCCACCCCAAGTGGTCACCCAGTTGAACCAGGCCTTGAATACCGTGCTGCAAGACGCCGAGATCGTGAACCGCATGGAGGCCGATGGCGCCAACGTGCAAACCAGCACACCCCTGCAACTCCAGGCGATGCTGGCGTCAGAGCGTCTCAAATGGCGCGCCGTGGTGCAGCATGCGGGGCTGCACCTTGACCACAGTGCGATGGAGGCCTGAGGCCGAGTTTGTGTGCACAGCCCTCAGGCCTTGAGGGCCGTGCGCAAGTGCTGGTGAAAGATCTCTGCAGCAGGTCGCAGATTACCCCCGACACGCGTGAGGAGGCCCAGGCTGCGTTCGGTGCTGGGTTGCCCCAGCTTCAAGCCAATGACCGACGCATGGGACTGCGGCAGAGCCATGCGCGGCACCACCGCCACGCCCAGGCCAGCATCCACCATGCCCAACAAGGTGGCAATGTGGCTGACCTCGAACGCGTAGCTGGGCACCACGCCCGCGCGGGTTAATGACTCGTCAAGCAACTGGCGATTACCGCTGCTGCGCGCCACGCCAATCAAGCGCTCGGTGCCCAACTCAGACCAATTGACCAGTTTGCGCTTGGCCAGGCGGTGCTCGCGCCGCATGGCCAGCACAAAGGGGTCGCTGTGGATGGCTTCAAAAGCCAACTCCGGCACCGGCGTGCTGATGAAACCGATGCCAAAGTCTGCCTCACCCGACAGCACGCTTTGCAGCACCTGGTTCATCGTTTCGTCCACCACCCTGACCTGGATGGCGGGGTAGCGCTTGGAGAAACTGCTGATGGCGGCTGGCAAAAAATACAGCGCCGCCGAAGGCACACAGGCCACCGTCACCCGACCGGTGCGGTTGGCCGCAATGTCGGCAATGCCCAGCATGGCGGTTTCCAGGTCGTCCAAAGCAGACCGGGCGCGCTCCAGGAACACACGCCCCAAGCTGGTCAGTTCCACCTCTCGGGTCGTGCGGTGGAAGAGTCTGCTGCCTAAAATCGTTTCCAGCCGGTCGATGCGGCGGCTCAAGGCGGGCGGCGACAGGTGAATGTGGTCTGCCGCTGCCCGAAAACTGCCCCGCTCCGCCACCGCGACGAAAGCCTGAAGTTGCTGTAAATCGAAATTGATGCGTGCCATGCACCAATGATACGAAAAAATGCAATTTTCATGCACCAATGTTCCGGGCATCATGCCCTCTGAGGAAATCACGATGAACGCAAGCACCATCAACCTGGCCGATTGGACTGGCCGCACCGAAACCGTCACCGACACGGTCACCGCCACCCCCTACGCGGCGCTGTCTGCCACGCTGGATTGGCCGACCGACCCTGCAGCGTTGCGCCCCGCCCCCGGCACGCCCTTGCCTGCCTTGTGGCACTGGCTGTACTTTTTGCCGATGTACCCGCAGTCTGAAATCGGGGCCGACGGCCACGCCAAACGTGGCGGCTTTTTGCCACCCGTGCCGCTGCCACGCCGCATGTGGGCGGGCAGCGATTTTGTGTTCCACAGCCCCCTGCGCATCGGCGACCAGCTGGAGCGCACGTCCACCATCGTGGACGTCAAAGAAAAATCTGGCCGCACGGGCAGCCTGATCTTCGTGAAGGTGCGCCATGAGTTGCGCCGCCAAGGCGAATCTGCCGTGGCGCTGACCGAGCACCACAACATCGTTTACCGCGCCGCACCTTCGCCTGACGATGTGGCCCCACCACCGCAGTTGGCCCCCACTGAATTTGCCTGGGAACGCAGCATCGTCCCGGACGACGTGCTGCTGTTCCGCTACTCGGCCCTGACCTTCAATGGCCACCGCATCCATTACGACCGTAAGTACGTGACCGAAGTCGAGGGCTACCCTGGCTTGATCGTGCACGGCCCGCTGATCGCAACACTGTTGATGGATTTGCTGCGCCGCCAGCAGCCTGAGGCAGTGGTGTTGAAGTTCGAATTCAAGGCGGTGCGCCCCACGTTTGACATCAACCCCTTCTCGGTCCACGGTCAGCCGTCGGCAGATGGCAAAACGGTGCGCCTGTGGGGTCGTGACCATGAGGGCTTTTTGACCATGGACGCCACCGCCACGCTGGCGTGAGTGAAAGTGCCGCCATGACACACCCAAGCCCAAACCCTGGCACCCACCTGCCCATCACCTACCTGTTTGTGCCGGGCAACCGGCCCGAGCGTTTTGCCAAAGCGCTGGCTGCCGGTGCCGACCGCGTCATCGTGGACTTGGAAGATGCCGTCGCCCCGCAAGACAAGCCCAGCGCCCGTGAAGCCGTTCAAACATGGATGCGCACGCTCGACGCCACACAGCGCACCCAAGTGCTGGTGCGCATCAACGATGCCCTGAGCAGTTGGTATGCCGATGACTTGGCCATGCTCACCACAGCCCACGTCAGCGCCGTGATGCTGCCCAAATGCGAATCAGCACACCAAGTGGCCCAGGTCTTGGCGGTGCTGCCCGCAGGTGGGACCGTGCTGCCCTTGATCGAGACCGCCAAAGGCGTGCAAGCTTTGGCACAGATCACCGCTGCCCCAGGGGTAGACCGGTTGGGATTTGGCTCACTGGATTACATGGTGGACCTGGACTTGCCGGGCGAAGGCTTGGCTGTGGATTTTGCCGCCATGCAGATCGCGATCGCATCGCGTGCAGCGGGCATTGCCTCGCCCGTGTCCGGCGTCACACCGGCCCTGGACGCTGGCCGCGTGGCGACCGACATGCACCGTGCCCGCTCTTTGGGTTTTGGCGCCAAGATGTGCATTCACCCCATGCAGGTGCAAGCGGTGCGCACAGCGCTGGCCCCCAGCGCCGATGACATCACCTGGGCCCAACGCGTGCTGGCAGCATGGCGTGACGGCAATGGCAGCGGTGCCATCCAGCTCGATGGCAAGATGGTCGATAAGCCGGTGGTGCTCAAAGCCCAGCGCATCTTGTCGCTCGCCAACGTGCTGTGAACCCGCACTGAACTCACCCCACTCCACTTCAAAAAACGAACACCATGTCAGCAACCATCATCGATTCCAAAATTTTCGGCGACATGTTCAGTGACGCCAAGATGCGCCACGTCTGGTCCGACGAAAACCGCACCGCCAAGTACCTCGACATCGAGCGTGCCCTGGCCAAGGTGCAAGGCGAGCTGGGCATCATCCCGCAAGAGGCCGCCGACGAGATCGTCAAAAACTGCAACCTCGAACAAATTGACTGGGTCAAGCTCAAAGCCAAGACCGAGCAGATCGGCTACCCCATCATTGCGGTGGTGAACCAGATCAACGCCAACTGCCGTGACAAGTTGGGCGAGTACTGCCACTGGGGCGCCACCACGCAAGACATCACCGACACCGCTGCCGTGCTGCAAATGCGCGAAGGCCTGGCACTGGTGGAGCAAGACCTCAAAGACATCTCTGACGCGCTGGCCGCGCTGTGCACCAAATACCGCGACACGCCCATCATTGGCCGCAGTAATTTGCAACAGGCCACGCCCATCACCTTTGGCTACAAGATGGCCAGCATCTTGGCCGGCATTGAGCGCCACCGTGAACGCCTGCAGCAGCTCAAACCCCGCGTGCTGATGGGTGAGTTCGGCGGTGCCTCGGGCACGCTGTCGTCACTGGAAAAAGGCGCGATGGAAACCCAAGCAGGCTTGATGAAAGAACTCGGCCTGGCGCAACCCCTGATCTCGTGGCACACGGTGCGCGACACCATCGCCGAAGTGGGCGCCTTCCTCGGCTTGGTGGGCGGTTCGCTCGGCAAGATCGCGATGGACGTGAAGCTGTTGATGCAAACCGAAGTGGGCGAAGTGTTCGAGCCCTTCGCACCAGGCCGCGGCTCTTCGTCCACCATGCCGCAAAAGCGCAACCCGATTTCTTGCCTCTACATCCACGCCAACATTTCAGTGGCTCGCCAGCATGCCGCCGCGCTGATGGACGCGATGGTGGCTGACCACGAGCGCTCCACCGGCCCGTGGGAAATCGAATGGGTGTCGCTGCCCGAAATCTTCTGTTTGATGTCCGGGGCATTGAAGCAAACCAAATTCATCCTGACCGGGCTGGAAGTAGACGCCACCCGCATGCGCGCCAACATGGACATCACCAACGGTCTGGTCATGAGCGAGGCCGTGATGATGGGCCTGGGCCCCTACATTGGCCGCGAATACGCGCACGACCTGGTGTACGACCTGTGTCGCCAAGCCTTGAAGGAAAACCGCCCTTTGATCGACATCCTCGACGCCCATCCCGAGATCAACAAGCATGTGACGCGCACCCAGCTCGAAGCCATGTGCGACCCCATGAACAACCTTGGTCAAGCGGGGGTCATGGTCGACCGCGTGCTGGCTGCCCGTCAAAATTGAAGCAAACCATTTTTACAACCTGGAGACCCCCTGTGAACTTTCGACAACAACTTCCCCGCACGGCTTTGGCCGTGGCTTTGATGGGTTTGGGCCTGGCCGCTCATGCCCAAGCGCAAGGACAAGCACAAAGCACCGTGACCATCTACGGCATCATTGATTCGGGTTTGCGCTACGGTGACGGCCTCGACGGTGCTTATGCGGGCATTGCTGGCAACACCACCGTGGTGAACAGCGGCATCAACACCACGAGCCGCCTGGGCTACCGTGGTACCGAGGACTTGGGTGGAGGACTGAAAGCCGTTTTCAACCTGGAATCTGGCCTGAACATCGACACAGGTGCCACGTCCAACGCCACCAAATTCTTTGACCGCGCGTCTGTGGTGGGCCTGCAAGGCGGCTTTGGCACCGTGACCCTGGGTCGCCAAACCACGCTGCTGGCCGACACCAATGGCGTGATCGATCCACTGGGCAGTCGCTTTGCCAGTTTCAACCCCAACGTGTCGATTTCCGCCTTGAGTTCACACCGCCTGGGCCTGGAATACGGTCCGTCTGGCGCAACGACGGGCTCCTTCCGTTTGGACAACTCCATCAAGTACGCGGGCCAGTTCGGTGGTTTGGGTCTGCGCGCCATGCACGCCATGGGCGAGCAGTCGAACGGCTCGGGCAAGTTGTCTTCCAACGGCTTGAGCGTGGGCTACCAGTCGGGTGACATTGCCACCTCGCTGGCCTACACCGACATGAAAACCGTCAACGACCTGAAGCTCAACGCTTACTTCGGTGGCGTCAAAGCCAAAGTGGGCAACAACACGCTGGCATTGAGCTACGCCAAGAGCGACGCCAAGACCACCGCCACGGCCACCACCACCAACAAGGTGCTGGGACTGGGTGCCACGGTGCCGTTGGCTTCCAACATTGACCTGGTGCTGGCCCACTACCGTGTCAACCGTGCCCGCACGGGCAACACGGACGATGGCTACAACCGCACCTTCGCCTTCGTGGAGTACAAGTTCTCCGCACGTTCCATGGCCTACCTGGAAATCGACCAAACGGGCTGGAAAAACAACTACCAAGGCGTGGGCAACAAGAGCAGCGCCACCGGCCTGTCCTTCGGCTTGAAACAAACCTTCTGAGCCCTGGGCTGATCGCCCCGATTCTCCGAGGTGCCCGATCCCATCGCGAGTGGGGTCGGGCTTTTTTTACGCCTGCCCACCCCGTTAACGGCCCTGCACCCAAGCGAGCAATTGGGTGCGGAAGTTGTCGACCGCTGGTGCGGTATCGGCTTTTCGCCAGAGCATGTAAACATCACCGTTCAGGTCTTGCGCCCCACGGTCTGACAAGTGGCAGACGTGGACTGCGTCCTTGCGCAGCAGGGCGAGCGACGCGGGCACCAGGGCCAAACCCAAACCCGCCGCGACCAGGTTCAGCGCCGCAGGCACTTCAACCACCTGCTGAACGATGCGGGGTGCGAAGCCGGATTGCACGCAAGCCTCGAACATGCGGGTGGCGAAGGGTGATGATTCGATCCGCAGAAACACAAAATCCTCGTCTTTGAGTTCCGCCAACCTGACCCGTTGGCGGTGGGCCAGGCGATGGCCCATGGGCAACGCAACAACCACGGGATCAGGCCACAAGAGGGCCGACGCGATGACCCCGTCACTGAGGGGATAGCGCGACAAACTCAGGTCAACACGCCCGTCCCGCAAGGCTTTGAGGTGGTCGGCAGGCATCATTTCATGCAGCGCCAGTTCCACGTCGGGGCGTTGCTGCCGAAATTGCTGGATGAACTGCGGAAACGGTCCCAAAAAATGCGACCCCGCCAAGCCAATCTGCACACGCCCTTGCAAGCCACTGGCGATGCGGTGGACGTGGCTGCGCGCCTCCTCAAGCCGGGCCAGCACAGCCTGTGCGTGCGGCAGGAAAGCCTTGCCCGCCTCGCTCAAGACCACGCTGCGGCTGGTGCGGTCAAAGAGACGAGCGCCCAGCTCTTCTTCGAGCTGCGCAATCTGAAAGCTCAAGGGCGGTTGGGACACGTGCAGGCGATGTGCAGCCCGAGTGAAACTCAATTCGGCGGCCACCACCGTGAAATAGCGCAGTTGTCGCAGCTCCATGGCATTTATTCATTTGATTGAGGTATAGATCTATCTTAATTATGTATTTGAAGGTATCAATCAGAGCACCCACAATCGGCCCATTGTTTCCGCTCCTGGGGACATTGCCCTCGAAAGAAGCCGCATGACCGCTCCCACCTCTGCGCCAAAAGCATCCCCGTACCGCATCGGCTTGATCGTCCCGAGCTCCAACACGACCATGGAGACAGAAATCCCAGCCATGCTGCGCGCACGCGAGCAGGTGTTGCCCGAGCGCTTCACGTTCCATTCCAGCCGCATGCGCATGAAATCGGTGACCAAGGAAGAGTTGGCCGCGATGGACCGAGACTCTGACCGCTGTGCCCTGGAGCTGTCTGACGCGCGCATGGACGCCATGGGCTACGCCTGCCTGGTGGCGATCATGAGCATGGGCTTGGGCTACCACCGGGAATCCCAGCGCCGCTTGCACGAGGTAACCGCCAGCAACGGCGCGCCCACACCAGTGATCACCAGCGCAGGCGCTTTGGTCGAGGGTTTGCAGACGCTGGGGGCGAAGCGCATCGCCATCATCGCGCCGTACATGAAACCCTTGACCCAACTGGTGATCGACTACATCCAGAACGAAGGCATCGAGGTGATCGACAGCGTGTCGCTGGAAATCCACGACAACCTGGCCGTGGGCGCGCGTGACCCCAAAGCACCCGCCGAACTGTGGAAGCAGTTGAACACCAAGGGCGCTGACGTGATCGTGGCATCCGCCTGTGTGCAAATGCCCTCGCTGGCCTCCATCCCGATGATTGAAGCCGCCAGCGGCTTGCCCGTGGTGTCCAGCGCGGTGTGCACCACCTACGCCTTGCTCAAAAGCTTGGGGCTGGAGCGGAAAACGCCCAATGGCGGTACGCTACTGTCCGGTCGCTATTGAAACTGTGAGAACTGAAATGACAACCTTGACCCTGCGACGCCAATGGCGTCACCCCCTGCTCGCCTTGGTGAGTGCCCTGGCCATGGGCAGCGCCCTGGCACAAAGCTACCCCAGCAAACCCATCACCTTGGTGGTGCCCAACCCACCGGGTGGTTTTGTCGATGCGTCTGCCCGGATCTTGTCTGACTCCTTGGCCAAAGTCACCAGCCAATCGGTGGTGGTGGACAACCGGGGCGGCGGCAGCGGCAATGTGGCGTACCAGGCCGTGGCCCGCGCCAACCCTGATGGCTACACCTTGCTCAACTCGTACTCGGCGTACCACGTGGGCAACCCCAACCTGTCGCCCAAACTGCCTTGGGCCCAGAAAGATTTCGTGCCTGTGGCACTGATCACAGTGGCCACCAACGTGATCGCCGTGCACCCATCGGTGCCGGCCAAAAACTTGGGTGAGTTCATCAGCTACCTGAAAGCCAATCCGGGCAAATTGAGCTACGCCAGCCAAGGCAACGGGTCGCTGTCGCACATCGGCACCGAGATGTTCAAGATGCAAACCAAAACCAGCATGGTGCACATCCCGTACCGGGGCTCAGGCCCTGCCGTGCAAGATGTGCTGTCGGGCCAGGTACAGGTGTTCATCACCACCCCGCCGTCGGTGATGGGGCATGTGCAAGCAGGCAAGCTCAATGGCCTGGCGGTGGCGGGCAAAACACGCCACCCCGGACTGCCCCAAGTGCCCACCACCACAGAAGCAGGGTTGAAAGGCTTTGAACTCGAAGCCTGGGTGGGTATTTTTGCCCCCGCAGCCACACCGGCGGATGTGGTCACCAAACTGAGCGGTCAGATCAAGGCCGCCTTGGAGCTGCCCGAGACCAAAACCCGTGCCGATGGCGCTGGGGTTGAACTGCGCTACCTGCCCCCAGCAGCGCTGGACGCCTTGGTCAAGAAAGACACCGCGTTTTGGGCACAGACCATCAAGGCAGCAGGCATCACCGCCGATTGAATCCCTTTCCCTCGCTCTGCACAACAACCAGGAGACAACACCGTGTCACGCTATCAACTCAAAGTCAACGGCAAAACGCATGCCATCGACGTGGACGCCGATACCCCGCTGCTCTACGCACTGCGCGATGAATTGGGCCTGCAAGGCCCGAAGTTTGGCTGCGGCCTGGGCCAGTGCGGCGCATGCACGGTGCACGTGGACGGCGTGGCCACGCGGTCGTGTCAGATCCCAGTGAACACGGTGGGCAAAAAGGCCATCACCACCTTGGAAGGCCTGGGCACCAGCGACAAGCCCAGCCGTTTGCAGCAGGCCTTCATTGATGAGCAAGCGGTGCAGTGCGGCTACTGCATCAACGGCATGGTGATGACCTCTGCTGCGTTGCTCAAAGTCAACCCCAAGCCCAGCGATGCCGACATCACATCGGCGCTGGCGGGCAACCTGTGCCGCTGCGGTACCCACCAACGCATTTGCGCTGCCGTCAAACGCGCGTCCCTGGCTTGAGAAGGAGCAGACGATGAACACGACTACCCTCCACACCGAAGGCCTGGACCGCCGCAGCCTGCTCAAAGCCGGCATGGGCGCTTTGCTGGTTGGCTTCAGCAGCGCCGCGACCTTGGCCCAAGCTGCCGCCGCCAAACCCGTCAAACTGAGTGCCGCCAAAACCGTGGCCAAAGATGCGGTCGACGCCTTCTTGGCCATCCACGCTGACGGCAAAGTGACCGTCTACGTGGGCAAGGTCGACCTGGGCACGGGCACCAAAACCGCCCTGGCCCAAATGGCTGCTGACGAGCTGGACGTGGACTTCGCTCAGATTGAGATGGTGATGGGCGACACCGCCACCACGCCCGACCAATGGATGACCGGAGCCAACCTGACCATCGCCCAAGGCGGCGGTGAGCTGCGCAAAGCTTGTGCGACTGCCCGCGCGGCGTTGCTGGTGCGTGCATCACAACGCCTGGGTACTCCTGTGGACCAATTGCAGATGTCAAAGGGCATCGTGAGCGTGAGTGGCGATGCGGGCAAATCGGTGTCCTACAGCACGCTGTTGGACGGCATGCGCACACAAAATTTGAAAATCGACGCCAAAGCCCCGATCAAAGCGGCCAAAGACTATCGCGTCGTGGGTCAGTCGGTCCCGCGCGTGGACATTCCTGCCAAAGTGACGGGTGAATTCTTGTACGCACACGATGTCCGCGTGCCTGGCATGTTGCATGCCCGTGTGGTGCGTGCCGATGACATCGGCGCGCAATTGCAAACCGTGGACGACAGCGCCGCACGCAAGGTGCGTGGCTTTGTGCAAACCGTGCGCAAGGGCAACTTTGTCGCCGTGGTGGCCAGCAACGAATGGGGTGCCGTGAAAGCCGCCCGCGCTTTGAAGCTGACCTGGTCCGCAGGCAAAGGCTTGCCGGACAAGGCCACGGTGTTTGATTACTGGCGCAAGCAACCGATTGCAAAAGAAGAGGCCACCCAAAAGGTGGGCGACGCCATCGCCGCGCTGGGCACCAGCGTGCAACGCGTGAAGGCCAGCTATGAATTTGCCGTGCAGACCCACGCGTCCATCGGCCCCTCCTGCGCCGTGGCAGATTTCACCGAGGGCAAGTTGGTGGTGTGGTCGCCCTCACAGGCCACGCACTCCATGCAAACCGAGTTGGCCGCGATCACTGGCGTGCCTGCTGCCAACATCCGTTTGCTGTACGTGGACGGCTCAGGCTGCTACGGCCGCAACGGCCATGAAGACGCCACGGCTGACGCCGCGCTGATCGCCACGCTGATCGGCAAACCGGTGCGTGTGCAATGGATGCGCGACGATGAGACAGCCCGTGCCCCCAAGAGCCCGCCCCGTGCGATCGACCTGGAAGCCGGCTTCGACAAAGACGGCAACCTGGTGGCGTGGTCTGGCGACTTCCACATCGCCCTGAACCACATCGTGGCGTTCAAGCCGCTGGACTTCCCCCTCCTGGCGGCCACCGATGTCGGTTTGCCCAAGCCTGGCAACTGGGTCGGCTTTTTGTTCCAAAACGCTGGCGCACCCTATGCCGTGCCCAACATCCGGGTGAACACGCGCCACATTGCGGACACCTTCTTCCGCTCGGCCCACCTGCGCAGCCCGGGTCGCATTGAAAACAGCTTTGCCAACGAGTCCTTCATGGACGAATTGGCCACTGCCATCAAGGCCGACCCTGCCGAGTTCCGCCTCAAGCACCTCAAAAATCCGCGTGCCATCGCCGTGATCCAAGCGGCGATGAAGCAGGCGAATTGGCAAAGCCGCGTCGGCATCAACCCAGCCAGACAAGGCGACGTGGCGGTTGGGCGCGGCATTTCTTTTGTGCACTACAACAACGCCACGACCTATGTGGCAGCCGTGGCAGAAGTCGAGGTCAACCGCAAAACCGGCGCGGTCAAAGTCACCCGGGTGTGTGTGGGCCATGACTGCGGCCAGATCATCAACCCGGACGGCGTGACCAACCAAATCGAAGGCGGCGTGATCCAGACCGTGAGCCGCACCTTGATGGAACAGGTCGAATGGGATGCCACCAAAGTGACCAGCGTGGACTGGGGCAGCTACCCCATCCTGCGCTTCCCCGATGCACCGCGGGTGGAAGTGGCCTTGATCAACGTGCCAGGCGAGGTCTCGTTTGGTGCTGGCGAACCCACGGCGACAGCCATCCCGGCCGCCATTGGCAATGCGATCTTTGACGCCACCGGCGCGCGCCTGCGCTCGGTGCCCTTCACGCCAGAGAAGGTCAAACAGGCCCTGACGACAGTCGCCAAGGCCACTGCTTGATGGCGGCCTAGGCCTTATCCTCGGGGGATGAGTACCCCCCGAGCCCTCAGTGGCACTGCCTTTGCCACGCTGTTGTTGATCGCCCTGATGATGGGCGGCAACCACGTGGCAGCGCGCCTGGCTTTCAACCATGGCGTCGATGTGGCCACGGCCGTGGTGTTTCGCAGTGGGTTGACCGCGCTGGTGGTCATCGCGCTGATCGTCATCCAAGGTGTGCCCTTGGTCTTCCAACCCAGGCACAAACGCTTTTTACCCCTGATCGGGCTGCTGGTGGGTTTGCAAAGCCTGTGCTTGTATTCCTCGGTGGCCCGACTGCCCGTGGCCCTGGCTTTGCTGGCGTTCAACACCTACCCGCTGTGGGCAGCGTTGTGGGACCGCGTGCTGTACCAGCGCAACCCTGAGAAAACCATGTTGATTGCCATGCCAATGATCCTGCTGGGCCTGACGCTGGCGCTGGACGTGTTGGGCGCGACCTCTGGGCTGGGGGCCTCGGGACAGTGGCAGCAGATTGGCACAGGCGTGGCATTTGCCATGGCCGCTGCCGCCAGTTTCGGTCTGGTGTTGGTGCTGACACAGCATGAAGCCGGCACCGTGGACGGCCGGATTCGAACAGCGACCACCTTGACCATCGCGTCGGCCATTGCACTGGTGAGCGTCACGGTACAAGGTGGCTTTCATTTTCCGATGGCCCCGGCAGGTTGGTGGGGCCTGGTCGCGCTGACGCTGCTCTATGGCACGGCGTTCACGGTGATGTTCATCGTGCTGCCCAAGCTGGGCGTGGTGGGCAATTCGGCCATCATGAACGTGGAGCCGGTGTTTGCCCTGGCACTGGCCTGGTTCTTTTTGGGCCAAGCCATCGCCCCGGTTCAGATGGTGGGAGCCGCCTTGGTGGTCGGCGCGGTGATCATGCTGGGTCTGCGCAAACGCTGACCGGCACGCGCTGGGCCAGCGCACACATCAACTCATAAGCCACCGTGCCCGCCGCCTGGGCAATCTCGTCGATGGGTTGCACGGCACCTGAAGCCGACTGGCCCCACAGGATGACCTCGCTGCCCATGCCCGCCTGGGGCACGGGCGTGAGGTCCACGGTCAGCATGTCCATGCTGACACGACCCACCAAACGGGTTCTGACGCCGTCCACCAACACCGGTGTGCCCGTGCTGCAATGGCGTGGGTAGCCGTCAGCGTAACCACACGCCACGACGCCAATGCGCAGCGGTTGCTCAGCCACAAACGATGAGCCATATCCGACGGTTTCGCCTGTATCCAATGATTGCGTAGCTATCAATTTGGAAGCAAGTGTCAAGGTGGGCTGCAACCCCCAACCTGCAGCCGTCTGCGCTGGGAAGTCTGGCGCGCTGCCATAAACCGCAATGCCGGGGCGCACCCAATCGGTGGCTATCTGGCGGTGCCGCAACGTGGCGGCACCGTTGCTCAGCGAACGCTCACCGGGCAAGTCTTGGGTCGCTGATTGGAACGCCGCCACTTGGTGCGCCACGCCGCGCGGGCCATCGGCATCGCTGAAATGGGTCATCAGCGAGATTTCTTCCACCTGGGGCAGCGCGTTCAGCCGCGTCCAGGCTGCCCGGTAACTTGATGGCTTGAAGCCCAGGCGGTTCATGCCGGAATTCATCTTCAGGAACACCCGGTGCGGCACCTGCGTTTTGTGCGCCGCCAGCATGTCGATCTGCTCATTGCAATGCACAGCGTGCCACAGGCCCAGACGCGAGCACAGCTCCAGGTCTCGTGGCTCAAACACCCCTTCGAGCAACAGGATGGGGCCGCGCCAACCCAGGGCTCGCACGCGCTCTGCTTCATTCAAATCCAGCAGCGCAAACCCATCCGCCCCACGCAAGGCATCGAACACCCTCTCAATGCCATGTCCATAGGCATTGGCTTTGACCACCGCCCACACCCGGGCATCCCCAGCCGCCAAGCGGACATGTTGAAGGTTGTGGCGCAGGGCGTCGGTATGGATGGTGGCGAGGATGGGACGTGGCATGGCCAAATGATAGTGGGGTTAAAGAACGACTGAATGGCACGGTAGGTAGAAATCAATGACAGTTGCTTTTGAGGGTAACGCTGCCTTGACTCACCATTGCTGGTGAGCGACGCCCATCACGGGTTTCTGCGACGTGTCGCCACCCACGTTTCAATCCACGCTCACCATTGCTGGTGAGCGACTCA
>CAZHDP010000025.1:0-18500 GCA_964531605.1 uncultured Burkholderiaceae bacterium
CACCAGCACAAGCAACAACGTCGCAAGCTGTGCGGCCGCGATGCGGTTGTCCATGGCCAGCCAAGCTTTGTAAACCCCAGCTGTGAAGGTCTGGATGCCAAAGTAGCTGGCCACACCAAAATCAGCCAACGTTTCCATCAGCGCGAGGGCGATGCCTGCGGCCAATGCAGGCCTGGCCAATGGCAAAGCCACCTCTCGAATGCGTCGGAACAAGGGCGCCCCCAGCATGCGCGCTGCTTCCATCAAATGGCTGGCGCGTTCGGCCAACGCTGTGCGCACCAGCAAATACACATAGGGGTACAAGGCAAAGGTGAACACCCAGGCGGCGCCCCCCAAGCTGCGCACCTCGGGGAACACCCGGCCCTGCAGTCCCAAGCCTAAGCGCAGGGCTTGCTGCAAAGGCCCGCTGAACTGCAAAAAATCCGTGTACGCATAGGCCACCACGTAGGCTGGCATGGCCAATGGCAGCAGCAGCAGCCATTCGAGGGCTTTGCGCCCAGGGAAATCAAACAGGGTCACGGCTGCGGCAGTTCCGGTCCCGACCAGGGCCACCCCCAGCGCCACCAACACGCAGAGCTTGAGCGACTCCCACGCGTAGGCAGGGAGCACAGTTTGCGTCATTTCCTGCAAAATTTGGGCGCTTTGTGGGTTCCACTGGAACCACGAACCGACCACAGCCCACACCGGCAGCATCAGCGCAGCAACGAAGATCAACAGCAAGCAGCGAGTGAGCCGCATATCGGGCATGTGACAGTACCTGACAAAGGGTGGGGTAACAGGGAATTGTAAGTACCTACAATCTTGTGCATGTTCCTGGAAGTCACTGCCCTTCACATCCACTACCAAGGCCGCTCACGGGCAGCGGTCAAGGGCGTGTCGCTGGGTTTGCACGCAGGTCAGATAGGGGTGTTGATCGGCCCCTCTGGCTGTGGCAAAACCACGCTGTTGCGGGCCGTTGCGGGTTTGGAAAGCGTGACGCAAGGCGACATCAAGTTATCAGGCCAAGTGGTGGGCAGTGCGAATGTCAACTTGCCCCCCGAGTCACGCCGCATCGGCATGGTGTTTCAGGACTATGCCTTGTTCCCTCATCTGGACATGGCGCACAACATCGGATTTGGCATCCATCACTTGCCCAAAGCAGAGCGTGCAGCACGGGTGGCAGAGATGTTGACCCTGGTGGGCCTGGAAGGGTCAGGGCAACGTTTTCCCCATGAGCTGTCGGGTGGGCAACAACAGCGTGTGGCCTTGGCCAGAGCGCTTGCGCCACGCCCTCAATTGCTGCTGCTGGACGAGCCGTTTTCGAACCTGGACGTGGACCTGCGAGAGCGCTTGGCCCACGAATTGAGAGACATCCTCAAGGCAGCGAACGCCACCGCGCTGTTTGTGACCCACGATCAGCTCGAAGCGTTTGCCATCGGTGATGTCATCGGGGTGATGCAAGAGGGCGAATTGCACCAATGGGCAGATGCCTACACGCTGTACCACCGCCCTGCGACACGTTTTGTGGCCCAGTTCATCGGGCATGGCGTGTTCACCCCCGCAACGCTGCGAAGGGCGGGCAACCATGTGACCGCCACAACATCACTGGGTGAGTTGACCGATGTGGCAAACGGTCCCATGCCTTGTGTGATGGCCGCAGGTGAATGCGATGTGCTGTTGCGGGCCGATGACATCGTGCATGACGACGATGCGCCGGTCAAAGCGGAAATTGTCCGCAAGGCGTTCCGGGGTTCTGAGTTTCTCTACACGCTGAAGCTCAAATCCGGTGAAACGCTCCTCGCCCATGTGCCGAGCCACCATGACCACAAAGTGGGCGAGTGGATCGGTATTCGGGCGCAGGTTGACCATGTGGTGACATTCAACCGGTCCTGCCCGGTGAGCCAGCAGGACATGTGCCAAATGCCTTGCCGGCACATCTCGGCGCCTACCCCTTCAGAGTGAAGTGCCCGAGCGCAGCGCGTTCACCTCGTTTTGCAGCGCCAGCGCCCACTCCCGACGGTTTCGCCCATTGGCGGACGACTGCTCACCGAACGTGACCACGGCCGTGAGCCGTGGTGCGGTCAACGTACGCCACAAAGAACCCATCAAGGTATCGTCTCCGACATAGCTTGGTGCCAAACTGATGTGGCCTGTTGCAGTGTCTGTGAAACGCAGCGCCATGGGCAACACGGGTTGGTCGGCAGAGATGGCGGCCTGGATCAGGTTGGAGTGAAAGGGCAACATGGCCGTTCCGTCGCTGGTGGTGCCCTCTGGAAACACGGCCAAAATGTCGCCCGCCTTCAGACGTTCCGTCATGTGGTGTACCACCCGCATGGCGTCGCGCCGCGACTCACGTTCAATGAACAAGGTCCCGGAGCCCATCGCCAAGCGGCCAATGAGCGGCCAGTGGTGCACCTCTGCTTTGGACACAAATCGACAATGACGGGCGGCATGGATGACCACAATGTCCAGCCATGAGATGTGGTTGGACACCAGCAAGACTGGCCCATCGTGCGGTACGACACCATGCACCTGCAAATCAACACCGAGCAGGCGCAACATCTCTTTGGCCCACAACTCTACGCGTTCGCCCCTTTGTGCAGGCGACAAGCGGTCAAACACCATCGTGATGGTCAGCCAGGCCCGCAACACATGCACGCATGCGAGGGACAAACGCCACAGGGCTCGCAAGGCCTTCACTCAAGCAGCCCTCAAGCTTGGTCTGCCGTGCGTTCAAACGTCACCGCACCGTTCACCAAGGTCATCTGCACTTGTCCTGGCAGGGCATAGCCCATGAACGGCGTGTGCTTGCCTTGGCTGCGCAAGCTTTCAGCACGCACCACCCGCTCGGTCAAGGGATTGAAGATGCAGATGTCGGCCTGAGCGCCCACCTGCAAACGACCTGGCTGAGACCCTTGAGAAAGCAAAGCCCGGGCCAACACCCCTGCAGGTCGATGGGTGATCACCCCTACCGCCCGCACCACGGCATCAACGGTGTTGTCGCTGCTGGAGGCACCCATCTCGTGAGACCATTTGAGGGCCAAGCTCAAGAGCAACTCCAAACCCGTCGCGCCTGGCTCTGCTTCTGCAAATGGGAGGGTTTTGGCGTCATCGTCCACGGGGGTGTGGTCAGACACCAGCGCGTCGATGGTGCCATCGAGCAACGCCTCTCGCAGCGCATCGCGGTCTCGCTGCTGCCGCAACGGAGGCGTCAAGCGTGCCCGACTGTCAAAGTAACCAATGTCCAAATCGGTCAGGTGCAGCGAGTTGATGCTGACATCACAGGTCACGTTCAGTCCTTCGGCTTTGGCCTGCCGGACCAGCTGCACCCCGGCCGCGCTGCTGAGGCGACAAATGTGCACGCGGGCCTGCGTGCTGCGCATCAGCTCAAACAAGGTGTGCAAGGCAATCGTTTCTGCGGCCACTGGAACCCCCCCCAGACCGAGGCGGGTCGCCAGGGGACCACTGGCCGCAACCCCTTTGCCCAGGTGGTAATCCTGAGGTCGCAACCACACGGTGTAGTCGAAGGTACTGGCGTATTGCAGTGCACGTTGCAGCACCTGCGTGTTGCTCAGCGCCACTTCAGCCTGACTGAATCCGACGCAGCCAGCCTCGGTCAGTGCCACCATCTCGGTCAGCACGTCACCTTTGAGGTTGCGGGTCAGCGCCCCCAAGGGAAATACCCTGGCCAGGTGCAGGTTTTGCGCACGAAACCTCAGCATCTCCACCAAGCCGGGTTCGTCCAGCACAGGATCGGTGTCTGGCGGACACACCAGGCTGGTCACGCCACCTGCCACGGCTGCAGCCATTTCGCTTTGCAGCATGCGGGCGTGTTCATGCCCAGGTTCACGCAGCCGCACCGCCAAATCCACAAAACCTGGCGCCACCACGCAACCTTGTGCATCGATGGTGCGGTCTGGTTGAAAGTGGGATGGAAGCTGGTGAACAGCGACCACCTGACCATCGGCAATCGCGACGTCGGCGACTTGGTCAAACTGGGAGGCGGGATCGATCACGCGTCCGTTTTGGATCAGCAATTTCATGGTCAAGCCTCATTCCCTGCAACGATACCCATCACCGCCATGCGCACTGCGATGCCGAAAGTGACCTGGGGCAGGATCACGCTTTGTTGACCGTCCACCACCGCCGAGTCAATTTCCACGCCTCGGTTGATGGGGCCGGGGTGCATGACGATGGCATCGGGTTTGGCCAATTGCAGTTTCTCGGGGGTCAAGCCATAGCTCTGGAAAAACTCTTGGCTGGAGGGCAACAAAGCCCCACTCATGCGCTCGTTTTGAAGGCGCAACATGATGACCACATCACAGTCCTTGATGCCTTCTTCCAGCGTGTGGCACACGCGCACGCCCATGTGGGCCATGTCGCTGGGAACCAAGGTCTTCGGCCCGACGACCCGAACCTCTGGGCAACCCAGCGTGGTCAATGCATGGATGTCAGAACGGGCCACGCGAGAGTGAAGCACATCGCCAACAATGGCCACCGTGAGGTTGCTGAAATCTTTTTTATAGTGCCGTATCGTGTACATGTCGAGCAGCCCCTGGGTGGGGTGCGCATGCCGCCCATCGCCTGCGTTCACCACATGCACATGGGGTGCAACGTGTTGGGCGATCAGGTAAGGCGCCCCCGACTCGCTGTGACGGACCACAAAGATGTCCGCCGCCATGGCGCTCAGGTTGGCAATGGTGTCGAGCAGCGACTCTCCCTTGGACGCCGACGAGCGGGCGATGTCCAGGTTAATCACATCGGCACTCAAGCGCGTCGCCGCGATCTCGAATGTGGTGCGGGTGCGTGTTGAGTTTTCAAAGAACAGGTTGAACACGCTCTTGCCACGAAGCAATGGAACTTTTTTGACCTCGCGGTCATTCACGCTGACAAAGTTGGCCGCGGTGTCCAAAATCTGCGTCAGGATGCTTCGGGGTAAGCCTTCGATGGACAACAGGTGAACCAGCTCGCCATGTTGATTGAGTTGGGGGTTATGTCGGGCCAACATGTTCAAGCCTCCACGTGAAAACTGAAAGACCCTGCCGCGTCACGCGCCAGTGCCAACGACTGATCAGCCGCCAGCGCCACACGTGCCGCCGCAAAGTCAGCTTGAATGGGCAGCTCACGGCCGCCACGGTCCACCAACACGGCCAACTGCACACTGGCCGGGCGACCGTAGTCAAACAGTTCGTTGACCACAGCGCGGATGGTACGGCCGGTGAACAACACATCGTCCACCACCAGCACGCGCGCGTCGTTGATGTCAAAGGGCAACACCGTCTGCCCACCTGCGCTCAGACCGCGGCGAGAAAAATCGTCACGGTGCATGGACGATGAGATCATGCCTGGCTCGCCGCTCAGACCCAGGTCACGGTGCAGACGTTGGACTAGCCATGCACCACCCGAGGTGACACCAATCAAACGGCATTCCTTGGGCTCACCAGACAAAGGCCCGAGGTTGATCAACTGCTGCACACCGCGCAGCAGTTCGCGGTACAGCGCTTCGGCGTCAAGCAGCAACGCGCCGGTAGTGTTCATGGGATTTGCCTTAAAAATTGTTCAAGAATGATGCAAGCAGACGCAGCGTCAGCGTCTTTTGCACCAGCGGAAAGAGCCTCTGTGGTGCTGTACCGTTCATCGACTTCATAGACAGTCAAACCAAACCTGCCACGCAATTGCCGGGCAAACTTTCTGGCCCGGTGGGTGTTGTCATGGGCCGCACCGTCCGGGTGAAAAGGCACCCCAACCACAATGGCATCGGGCTGCCATTCTTTGATTCTGGCTTGAATTTGCACAAATCGCGCATCCCCCTCCGCCTTGATGGTCGCCTGGGGCGTGGTGATGCGCAGAAGCCGGTTACCTGACGCGACCCCGGTGCGTTTGAGTCCGAAATCAAAGGCTAAAAAGCTTTGAAAATGGACCGGAACATCCAATGGGGTATCCGAAGTCGGTGGTGCCGAGCCTTGAGACGATGGTGGAACAAGCGGGGCAGCGCTCACGCGTGACCCGCCTCAGGAAACAGCATCCACGACTCCAAACCCAAGAGCGCCAGGGCTTTGTCGTACCGTTGAGCCAAGGGCACGTCAAACAGAATGCCAAGGTCGGCGGCCACCATGAGCCAGGCATTTTCGGCAATCTCGCTCTCCAGTTGCCCCTCACCCCAAGCCGAGTAACCCAGGGTCACCAGCACGCGTTGAGGACCTGCGCCGCCAGAGAGCGCCTCCAGCACATCTTTGGACGTTGTCATCTCCAGACCACCTGGGATGGTCATGGTGGACGCGTAGACGGACTCAGAGGGCTTTGAATCGGCAGGAAACACCGACTCGTGTAAGACAAAACCCCGTTCCACCTGCACAGGCCCACCGTTCAGGACCGGTGAGTCCAACAAATCCAAACGGTGCAAAGGCAATTCGACCTTGTCAAACAAATCTTGCAAGTTGATGTCACTGGGTTTGTTGATGATCAAGCCCAGTGCACCACGGTCACTGTGTTCGCACAAGTAAACGACGCTTTTCGCAAAGGTTTCGTCCACCAGTCCGGGCATCGCAATCAGAAAGTGATGCGTCAGGTTGGATAGCGCAAAATCTGTGGACATGAAGGGATTTTATGTCGACAGGCAACAAGCGATACAAGTCAGGGTTGATGTGGTTTCGGCGGGACCTGAGGGCAGAAGACAACGCTGCGCTTTACCACGCGCTCGTGGCTTGCGAGCATGTCATCTGCGTGTTTGTGTTCGACAGCGACATCTTGGACAGCCTGCCACGGGTTGATCGCCGGGTCGAGTTCATCCGGGAATCTCTGGTGTCGCTGGACAGGCAGCTCAGGGAGATGGCGGGCAAGGCTGATGCTGGCCTGGTGGTGCTGTCCCCCACGCCCCATCAACGGGTGACGGCCACGGAAGCCATACCCCGCGCCGCTTCGACGTGGCAGGTTGAAGCCGTTTTTGCCAATCATGACGACGAGCCCCAGTCTTTGGCCAGGGATGAAGTTGTCAAACTCACGCTCAAGCGCAAAGGCATCAGCTTCCACACCAGCAAAGACCATGTGATCTTTGAGCGCTCTGAAGTACTGACCCAAATGGGCAAGCCTTACAGTGTGTTCACCCCTTACAAAAACGCATGGCTGAAAAAAGCAGATGCTTTTTACCTGAAGCCCTACCCCACACGGCGTCATGCCAACGCGCTTGCGCCACGGCCTGTCGATGCCAGGCAAGCGGTGCCCGAACTGACCGCCATCGGGTTTGAACACAGCAATTTGAAGTCGCTCAACATTCCCACGGGTATTCAAGGGGGTCAGGCCTTATTTGATGACTTTGTGTCTCGCATGGACCGTTATCACGCGACCCGTGATTTTCCGGCGGTCAAAGGCCCGAGCTACCTGGGCATTCACCTGAGGTTTGGGACCGTGTCGGTGCGACAGTTTGCAGGTGTAGCGCATCAGCGCAGCCTGCTTGGAGACCCAGGTGCTGCGGTCTGGCTGAGTGAATTGATTTGGCGCGATTTTTACCACCAGATCATGCACCACCATCCTCAGGCCATGAGCCACAGTTTCAAACCCGAATACGATGCCATTCAGTGGGAACAGGGACAGCATGCCGATGACCTGTTTCGGGCGTGGTGCGAAGGCAGAACTGGCTATCCCCTGGTAGACGCCGCCATGGCCCAAATCAACCAGACCGGCTACATGCACAACCGCTTGCGCATGGTGGTTGCGAGCTTTTTGGTGAAAGATTTAGGGGTGGACTGGCGCTGGGGCGAACGCTATTTCGCGCGACATCTGAACGATTTTGATTTGGCCGCCAACAACGGCGGCTGGCAGTGGGCCAGCTCCAGTGGCTGCGATGCACAGCCGTACTTCCGAATTTTCAACCCTACCAGTCAAAGCGAAAAGTTTGACCCTGACGGCAAATTCATACGCAGATACTTGCCCCAACTGGCGGGGCTGCCAACGGCTGCACTGCATGCACCCAGCAAAGCCAAACCCTTAGACCTGCTTGCATCAGGCATCACTTTAGGTGAGCACTACCCTCATCCCATCGTTCAGCACGATGAAGCGAGGGATCTCACCTTACAGCGTTACGCGGTTGTCAAAAAAGTGCAGTAACTCAGGCGCTGCTGACGACCGCAGGTTGGGCGTAACGGCGAATCAAGCTGAGGAGTTCTTCCTCACCATACGGTTTGCCCAGGTAATGGTTGACACCGATCTCCTTGGCCACCTGACGGTGTTTTTCGGCCATGCGGGAACTGATGGTGATCACTGGCAGGTCTTTCCACAGCGGGTTCGAGCGGACACTGCGAACCAACTCAAAGCCATCCATGCGGGGCATCTCAATGTCAGACAACATGATGGCTGGTATTTCGGTGTGCAACCGTTCGAGGGCCTGCACACCATCTACCGCCAGAGCGACCCGGTAGCCTTCACGTTGCAGCAAACGCTGGGTCACACGTCTGACGGTGATGGAGTCGTCAACCACCAGCACCAACGGCACCAGAGACGAAGCAGACGCTGTCGTTTTGAGCAGCCCGTCTGACGACGCCAAAGCGCCCTTGTTCGCCAAGCTGGCAACACCCGCCTGTTGCAGCAGTTTGGCTTGAACGCCATACACGGCGGCCAACGCCACTGGGTTGTAGATCAACACCACCGCGCCAGACGGCAACACGGTCATGCCAGACAAGCCAGGCAACCTGGACAACTGCGGCCCCAGGTTTTTGACCACCACCTCTTGGTTGCCCAACACTTCATCGACGTGGACAGCCACCCGTTGCTGGGCGCTGCGAAGCACCACCACGGAAGCCGTTTTCAGCACTTCTTCTTCGCTGCGGGCCGCGCTCTGAAGCAAAGCACCTGCCCAGAAAAACGGCATGCTGTCATCGCCTGAGCCAAAACTGTCGGTGGCATAAGCGTGGCGCAAATCTTCGGCGGGGGTGCGTCGCACTTGCTCGACCAGGTTCGCAGGAATGCCAAAAGAGAGTTTGCCAACCCGCACCATCACCACCTGCGTCACGGCCGTGGTCAAAGGCAGAACAAGGTTGAAGCGAGCCCCCTCATGCGCTTGACTGGACGATTCAATGCGCCCCCCCAGTGCCTGCACTTCAGCCCGAACCACGTCCATGCCGATGCCTCGCCCAGACAGCTCAGTCACTTCTTCAGCCGTGGAAAAACCAGGCATGAAAATCAGGTTTTGCACGTCTGAAGCCGTCAAGGCCTGCTCTGGGCTGACCAAACCAAGCGCAAGCGCTTTGCTTTGGATGCGCTGTTCATCCAATCCGGCACCGTCGTCGGCGAAGGTGATGGACACGTCATTGCCGTCTTGTTTGAGTTGAATCTGGATGGTGCCCACCGAGGACTTGCCTGCTTGCTCACGCACAGCCGGCGTCTCCACGCCATGGGCAACAGCATTGCGCAACAGATGCTCGAACGCAGGGGTCATGCGGTCCAACACACCACGGTCCATTTCAATGGCGCCACCGGTGATGTCCAGCTTGACTTGTTTTGCGCTTTCTTTGGAGGCCTGGCGAACCACTCGGTACAGCCGCTCGGAGATCGAGTCGAACTCTTGCATGCGCGTACGCAACAAGTCTCGCTGCAGCTCACGGGTCTGTCTGGCTTGGGCCACCAAGTCAGCGTCTGCGCCATCGAGCGTGCGCTCCAGGTTGCGCTGCACCGTGGCCACGTCGTTGACGGATTCGGCCATCATCCGTGTCAGCTCTTGGACACGTGTGAACCGGTCAAACTCCAGGGGATCGAAGCTGCGCTCGGCGTCTTTGGTTTGTGCGAGCCGGGATTGCATCTGCAATTCAGCCTGCAGCTCCACATCGCGCAACTGCTGACGCAAGCGGTCGAGGTTGTTTGACAAGTCCACCATGGACGACCGCAATTGCCCCACACCAGCCTCCAGCCGCGAGCGGGTCATCATGACCTCTCCCGTCTGGTTCACCAAACTGTCCAACAATTGGGAGCGGATGCGAACCGCTTGCCCCGCCACCGCGCGGGACAAGGGCTTTGCACCAGACACCACAGGTTTAGGCAGCGCTGTCGGGTCAAGCACGTGCGCAGGTGTTGCATCCAACGCAGCGTGTTGATCAGGATCGGCTTCAACGGGGGCATCCAAAGACTCGGCTGCGTCCGTCATGCGTTCAGGCAGCGGTGTTTCACCCGAAAGATCAACACCCGCAGCATCTGGCGCGCGCAGACTCTCGAAGCTGCCTTGCATTTCGTCAAAGCGCGCCAGCAAGGGCTCCAGCAACGCGCTGTCGGTTGACGCGTCGTCGATGTCCAAGCCCTCGATCACCGTTTCCAAACGATGGGCTCGCTCGCCCAATCGCATGGCACCGGCAAGCCGGGCACTGCCTTTGAGGGTGTGCAACAAGCGCAACACCTCTGCACGGGCACGTCCATCGTTCGGCACGGCCACCCACTGCCGCAACGATCCACTCAATGCGGGCATCAAATCGCTGGCTTCTTCTTCAAAGACCTGGAACAAGTCAGGGTCCAACGCATCCACGGCTTCAATGTCGTCATCTTCCGAAGCACCGGTGAGTGACTCCAGCCGTTTGACGGGCACCTGCGCACTCCACACTGGCGGTGCAGGCTCCATGTTCTGCGGCAGGTCAGACACCTCTTCCGTCAGCGCCTCAGGGATTTCATCAACAAGCTCGGGCAACGGATCGGCCCTGTCAGCAAGATCAGCGTCACCCTGCATTTCCGAGGCATCCGACAACATGCCATCCGCGTCGGGCACAGCCTCTTCAGCGTGCAATGACGTCGCTGTATCGGTTGAAGTTGGGGTCAACGCCACCTTGTCAGCATGGAGCTGCCTCAAAGCCTCTTGCACTGCGGCGTCAGGCTCTTTCAAGAACCCTGCTGCAAATTGATGCAACAGGCGACGGATGTCCTCAGCCACCGCTGTGTAGACCTGCCCTTCCACGGGCGTGCCAGTGGTCTGCAGCTGAGTCCACTGCAAGGCATGCTCCAGCTCGCGCGACAAGCCAGACAAGGCGTCGAAGCCCACCGTGGCCGAACTCCCTGCCAAAGAGTGCGCCAGCGAGACGGTGGATTCGCCAATCGACCGCTCATGCAGCTCAAGCTCCCATTCAGAAAGCTCGGTGAGCAGTCGGCGCGACCATTCATCCGCTTCATTCAAATACACGTTGTAGAGCGGAATGCTGATTTTCAGCGGTCCGATCTGCTTGGTCTGTTCATCCAAAGCGTCCAGGCCAAAACCGGTGTCAATGTCCGGAACGGCATTCAACGCCACAACCGGCTCATCCGTGACTTCGGGTGCCCCTGTCAGCTCAGGTTCTGGCCGATCTGCCGACACTTCGGCTTCAAACGCGGCCAATATGTCGGCATCGGGATCACTGATTTCTTCAGCAACAAACGCCGATGAGCCTTCAGAGGGGAGTTCGACGCTCGCAGGTTCGTCGGCAGGGACGGACAAATCGAGCTCTGGCAAACCGCTGAAGTCCAGGTCCGGTATCGCCGCCATCGGCACCGGAAGCTCAACAGAAGCCGGAGCGGGCTGATCAGGGAACTGCAAGTCAATGTCATGCGACGACAACTCGTCTGGCATCCCAAACTCGGGCTCGGGCTCGGTCTCGACAACCGCAACCGCAACCGCAACCTCATCCGGCTCCGGTGCATGCGCCAACGGTGGTTCGAAAGGCACGGCCTGCGACAACTCAGGTACAGGTCTGATGGCCTGCAAACGACCATCCACCCGCAAGGCATCCGAGGCCTGTTGGAACATGCGGGCATTCCACCGTGCGGTGTCCCCCGCCGCGATGTCTTGGGCCCAATCGCCAAAACAAGCCAGCGCTTCTGACGACAGCGCCCGCAACTCTGGAGAGGCAGCACGGCGATCTGCCAACCAGGTGTTGAGCACCTGTTCCATGGACCAAGCGGCCTCACCGAACTCGGTCAAACCGACCATGCGGGAGCTGCCCTTGAGCGTGTGGAAAGCCCGTCTCAAAATGGTTTGTTGGTCAACGTCTGCCGGGCTGTCAATCAACGCATCAAGCGCAGCCTGACCACTCTGGACCACGTCGCGCGCTTCTTCTAAAAAGATCCCTTGCAGATCGTCTTCTTCAAAATCCGGTTCAATGTCCAGAGGCGCTGGCGCCGTTGGCAACACGGGCAACGCGGGTGCCTGGTGTGATCCGACGCTGTCTGAAAAATCGAAATGCGGCAACAAGGCGGACGACGACGCAGGGTCAGGCACCTCAACCGCACCCGAGCGTGATGACGCGAAATCGGGCAACCCGATGGTAGTGGCCTGGAATCCGGATGGCGTGTCCGCCATGTCCGTCCCCCGCATGTCGAAGTCGGTCGGCAAAAAGGACTGCAGTGAATGTGGCTCAGCGGGCTCTGGCGTCACCGGCACATCGTCTCCGGCCGCCTCATCTTGGTTGACCGCAGCCATCCGGCCCATCAACGGCTTCAACTCACCCTCAACCTCGTCGTACAAAAACAATTTTTTGGCCAACGTGGGCTGGTAGTTGAGCATGTCGAACAACAGGCCAAGCGCGCCCAAGTTGTTGCCCAACTTGTCAAAAGTGCCCGAAGCGCGCGCCTGATCAGGGTTGACCTCGGTGTCCATGAGCTGCTCTACGATGTCTCGCATGCGCAAGACCGCTTTCACAGCGTGGTCCAAGCCCAGCACCGACAACACACCACGCATCTGAGACAACTGCCCAGGCACGGCCGTCAACAAACTGCCATCCTTGGGATTGCGGAAATACAGGTCCATGGCCCGCTCAAGGTCACCCAACGCGGTCCTCAGTTCCCCCACCACACTGCCCATGGTCTGGCGATCACTCACTCGCCGGTACAAGTCCTCGATCCAGGCCTCAAGCGGTTCAGGCTTGCCACCTGATTGGACCCGCTCCAAGCGCTGCGTCAGCCTGGCCGTTTTCTTCGCCAACTCGGTGTCGGCTGGGTCCAGCTCTTCAAAGGCCGCTTCAAGGAACATGACCGCCGTGGCAACCTCCATGGCAAGCGCCGTCGAGGGCGGCGCGCCGGATCGGAGCGTGGCATCGGCGGCCTGGGTCAACGCCATGCCCAACGCACCACTTGGTGGGTGCAATTTGGTCAGCGAATCGGCAACCAAACTGAATTGATCGGTCAGCCCACGCACACGAGAAAGATCACCCCCCGCGACCGAAGACCAAGCCTCTTTCACAGACCCGATGCGTTTGCGTGCTTGGGTGAGCAGCGCCGGATCAAACAGTCCAAACGGACTGGTGTCGTAATTCACAGGTGCCCAGGTTGCGACACCAAAGCCTTGCCGCACCGCTTCCAGCACAGGAGCCGACATTTGAGCAGTCGGTCTGGCCTGCGCACAGAAAAACACCAGGTCTTGAGCTAAGCGATCAGACACGCCCAATTCACCACGGACCAATGCAGAATATTGCTGCAATATCCGTGACACCGCCCGCTTGATGTGAACATCGTTGGGGCACAGCTCCAAAGCCAGGGCCTCAAAAAAGCCTGCTGATATTTTCCAGAAAATGAGCGGTTGTTTGGCCGTTTGCGCAGCTGAAAAACCAAGACAAAGGTCCCTCAGCAAGCGAGCAGCAGCGGGATCGCGGCTTTTGATGACTTTGAGCACAGCTTGCTCAAACCTGGCCCGGACACCCGCGTCGTAGGCCAGTGGCTTCGCAGTACCTGGCATGACAGGATCGACCCAACGCCAAGCCACAGACCACAGGTCAGCAGGGTGCGCACGCTCTTGCGCCGCCAGGGCCTGAACATCACGGTACTGAGGGTACAAGGCCACCGCAGAAGCCGCCTTGCCTTGCAAGATGGTTTCAAGGTACTGCAAAAGACCAAAACCTGCCCGCTCGATCCGGTTGATGGCGTCTTCATTGCACAACACGGGACGCTGTATGCACTGCTGAACAGCAGATTCCATCGCCCTCAAAATGCTTGCAGGCGCAGGCTGCCCGACCATGTCCATGGCACCTGCAGCTTGGTGCAACTGCTGGCGAGCTATGCGGAGCTGGCTGGCATCCGAAGCGCTTTTCTCCGACGGGGTCAACCCTTCAGAATCTAACGCAAAGCGCCGTAACGCACGTGTTGCACCGCCAACGGCTTTGCGCAGCTCCTCCAGCACCCAAGCCAGTGGACCCAGGTCTGTCAGCGCGACGTCGATCTCGCCGTTCGCAGAAGTGTCGATCGGGGCAGCCATTTCAGCCTCAAGCGATCTTGAACCGTGACACCGACTGACGCAACTCCTCGGCCATCTGAGACAACTCGCGCACCTGCTGCGCGGTCGAACGTGTGCCTGCACCCGTTTGTTCAGTCACCGCGAAAATGTGTTGGATGTTGCTGGCCACCACGTTGGCAGATGAGGCTTCTTTGGAGGTGGCATCTGAAATCTGCTCAATCAGCTCGGCAAGACGGCGCGACACGCTGTCAATCTCTTGCAACGCTGTACCCGCGTTGTCTGACAGCTTGGCCCCTTCCACCACACCCTGGGTAGACCGCTCCATGGCGCCCACGGCATCTTGGGTGTCCGTCTGAATGGCCCGCACCAAATTCGCAATCTGTCGGGTCGCGTCGGCAGAACGTTCAGCCAAACGCTGAACCTCTTCCGCCACCACCGAGAAGCCTCGACCCGCTTCACCCGCAGAAGCCGCCTGGATGGCAGCGTTCAAAGCCAACACGTTGGTTTGCTCGGTAATGTCCGAGATCAGCTCGGTGATTTCACCAATCTCCTGAGAGGACTCGCCCAGACGTTTGATCCGTTTAGAGGTCTCCTGGATTTGATCGCGAATGGAGTTCATGCCGTCGATGGCGTTTTGCACCGCATGCAAACCAGACTCTGCCGCGACCAGCGACTGCCGCGCAACCTGGGCCGACTCTTGCGCCTGCACCGAAACCTGGTTGATGCGGGTGGCCATGTCCAACACCGACTGACCGGTGTGCTGAATTTCGCGCAATTGCTCGGAAGACGCGGCCAAAAGTTCAGTAGAGGTGTCGTCCACCAACGCCGTGGTGGTGGCCACACGGGTCGCCGTGTCCTGCACGTTGCCCACCAGAGAGCGCAACTCTTCCACCGTGTAGTTCACCGAGTCGGCAATGGCGCCGGTGATGTCTTCGGTGACGGTCGCTTCCTGGGTCAAATCGCCTTCAGCAACAGTCTGCAATTCGTTCATCAAGCGCAAAATCGCCGCCTGGTTGGCATCGTTGAGACGCTTTGCTTCTTTTTCTTGACGCACAGCTTCTGAACGCTGCTGTTCAGCCAAACTTTGACGCTTGCGACTGTCTTGCAACTGCACATAGGCCAACCCTGCAGCACAAAGCAGTGCGAACAGCGCAGCCACCGTCAAACCGATCAAGGATCCCGCGCCCAGACCTGTCTGGGATGACAAGCGAGACTGCAGCTCACCCAGGTCTCGACGCAGCGGTTCGCTGTCAGCCACGATAGACGCTTGTGCCTCACGGGAAGACACCAACCCTTGCAAGTTCCCCAAAATGGCACCGGCTTGGCTGCGGGTTTCTTCGTAGAGTTTCAGCAGAGCTTCCAAGCGGTCCTTGACCTGCGGATCTTTGGCCGGCGACAGGCGCAGCTCTGAACTGCCATCGATCAAACCCTGCGCAATTTCTTTGAAGGAATTCAAGTCCTTGCCCAACAAGAACACAGCTTCAGGGCTCACGCCCTCCATCGTCAAGAACTCGTTCGCAGATTTACCGATGCGCTGGGTCAACATCACCAACTGGCCCGCTGCTGAAATTTCAGCGGCAGGGGCATTTTGTTGCAACTTGAGCGAAGACACCGTCTCAGCGATCTCCAGCAAATCCGACGACTGGCGGTTGATGGTGCGCAGGGATGCCGTCACCTGGGTCAGCACGTTCTTTTGGTCCAGCACCATCTTCGCGTTTTTACCTGCCTGGTCAACCAGCGGTGAAATTTTGGTCAAGGCCTCTTGGTAAGAAGGGTCTAAGGCAGTCAGCCCCAACAGGTCATCACCATCGCGCAAACCTTTGATGTTGGCGGCAAGCACGTCCGCGCTGTCTTTCACGTCAGGGAACGCCGACGCCGCACCGATCAAGGCTTGAGACACCGATTTGGCCAGTCGCTGTGACTGCATCAGCGACTGGCCTGTGGCCGCCACCTGCTGCGCAACAGCACTCGACTGACGCAAAGCAATGAACGCCAATACACCCAACGTGACCACCGCCGCCAGCAGCAAACCCGACAAAATGCGGCGCTGCTGCTCAACCCCACGCACACCCAGCAAGGGCAAACTGATCTGGTCCTCGGACTGGTCCATCAGCAAATCCTGCATCACAGACTGGGGGCTGTTCAGCGACTCCTCCAACATGGCTTGCGAAGAATCATCACCCTGCCGGGACAAGGATTTGTCGATTGAGAGACCCTCATCGGCGTCCCCCTTGGGCGCAGACGCCGATCGGTTCATCCACTGTTTCAGTTTCTCAATGACAGCCATGGTCAATCCTCCGGTGCGCTCAGGCGCTGATGCTCAAAAATTGTGTTTGTCTGGACAAGGCTTGCAGATTGATCTCTTGCCAATCCAAGCCATCGGGGGCGGAGTAAATCGCCCCCAGGAATTCAGGTGAACCCTCAGCGGCAGGCCGTGAGGTGGTGAACGTGTCCAGGTGCCGCAAGCCCGACAACCGGTCAATCAACAAACCGCAATTGATTTCCAACGCGGGATTGAAGGTGATCAGTCGAGACTCTGACCGGGCAAATTCAGAAACGGGTACACGAAGCTCGGCGTCCAGGTATGTCCCCAAGTCCACGACCCCAAAGAGGCCACCACGCAAGTTGGTCACCCCTAAAAACCAAGGCTGAGCGTAGGGAACGGGCAATGTCGGCGTCCAAGGAAAGATTTCCCCAGCCTGAGACAGGGGCAACAGGTAACGTTTGCTGTTGCACTCAACCGCCAACCATGAGGCCCCGACATCCCCAGATCGTGCGGCTTGAAGCCGCGTGGCCAGACGACTTTGCAGTTCTCTCAGTGCTTCTCGGTTGGCCATGCAGCGTCCCTTATCCCAAAGCCTTGATCTTGGACAGCAACTCAGCGCCGTCAACCGGCTTGGTGATGTAGTCTTTGGCCCCCTGCCTCATGCCCCAGACACGGTCCGTCTCTTGGTTTTTGCTGGTGCACATGATGATCGGTATGTCGGCATAGGCTGGGTTGCGCGTGATGGCCCGCGTCAACTGGAAGCCGTTTTGGCCAGGCATCACCACATCCATCAAGATGAGGTCAGGCTTTTCGGCCTCCAGCAACACCATGGTGTCTTCGGCGTTGCTGGCGCTGCGCACGGACATGCCGGACTTTTGGAGCAATTGCGTCAAATGCATCTGCTCGGTTTTGGAATCATCAACGACCAATACGCGCTGAATAGACATCAAACCACTCCTTGTTGTCTGCCTGCAAACTGCTCAACCGCCTGTAAAAGCTGGTCTTTGCTGAAAGGTTTGGTCAGGTAATCTTGAGAGCCCACCATGCGCCCACGGGCCTTGTCGAACACACCATCTTTGGACGACAACATGATGACAGGCACTGACGAAAAGCGCGGGTTGCGCTTGATGATGGCGCAGGTTTGGTAACCGTCCAAACGAGGCATCAGAATGTCACAAAAAATCACATCGGGCAAACTGTCACTGACCTTGGACAAGGCATCAAAACCATCCTCGGCCAACTGCACATCGTGCCCCGCTTGTTTCAAGAAAATCTCCGCACTGCGACGGATAGTGTTGCTGTCGTCAATGACCAGCACTTTGACCCCAGATTCCGTCGCACTCACGTTGATCACTCCCAGTTAAACGCTGAGCCAGCATACCCGGTGGGGTGCCTGCTGGAGCCCATGTCAGATTTGAACCATCTCAAAGTCTTCTTTACGGGCACCGCATTCAGGACAAGTCCAGTTCATGGGGACATCAGCCCACGCCGTACCGGGCGCAATGCCATGGTCGGGTGCGCCTTCTTTTTCGTCATAAATCCAGCCACAAATCAAACACATCCAGCTCTTCAGTTCAGTCACGGCCTAGTTCTTTCCAAGGGTTGTCTGTGGCAGAGCCAACAAAATACAATGCAACCATTGTATAGAGGTGAACCCCTGCTTTAGACAGGGGATTTGAGCATTTGCTAGGCAATTTCCCGAGACGTAACACACTGTTACAAGCCCCAACCTTGCCAATGCAGAGGCTGCTCCACAAGGTTCCTTTTGGACATGTTTTGAAAACCAGTCGACCTGACAACCCGCCCGAAGAGGGCCCTCCTTCTGGCGAAGCCCCGCAAGCCGCGCATCCGGCCTGTGTCCTGGTTTTCAATGCAGGGGACCCCTGTGGGGCGACGGGTCTGCCTGCCGACACGCTGGCCATTGCCTCGGTCGGCGCGCACCCCTGCCCTGTGATGACCGGTACCTATGCGCGTGACACCTCAGAAATCCTGAGCCACTTTGCCTTGGACGAAGAGGCGGTCACCGAACAAGCCCGCGCCGTGCTGGAAGACCTGCCCATCCAGATCATCAAGGTGGGGTTTGCAGGC
>CAZHDP010000026.1:0-17874 GCA_964531605.1 uncultured Burkholderiaceae bacterium
GATGCGGTTCACCGTGGTCATCGCCTCAGGACTCAAGCGGCTCGTGCCCGACGAGAAGTAAATGCGAAAGCGCTCGGGCAACACGGGGCGCGCACCCATCGCGGCCCCAAAATCGCGGTTGAGTTGGGCATCGGTCACCGCAAAGGTGTCTGCCCCACCCGCAAGGTCAGCGGCCTCTTTGGCCCTTTTCAGCGTCTGTTGACCTTGGCTGGTTCGCATGGTCACCTGCCCCACCGTGCCATTGGCATCGGGCAACAACACCATGTAGGACGGTGGCACATCAGGGGCTGGCGGGCGAGGCGCAGGTGATGCAGGATGCCAAATCAGCAACGGTGCCGGGCGAGGCGCAGGTGATGCAGGATGCCAAATCAGCAACGGTGCCGGCCCAGGCATCAGGTGCGCAGGCGCACACGCCACCAACGCCCCAGCCGAGGCCACAACCCCGGCACACTTGACGATGCCGCAATGCAGCCTGTGAGGCCAGTGCATCACTCGGGATCCACCCGGACGACAAACTGGGTGCCACGCACCCCGATCATGCCGGAAGGGGTGTTGACGTTGACGCTCTCGGGCCGCAATTTGGCGATTTGCCCAGACACGTAGTTCAAGGTGCCACGCAGCAGCGAGGCCACCAGACCAACCTGGCCTTGGCCCGGTGAAAACAGGTACTGGTCGATGACCATCTGGGTGTTGGGCCCCATGGACATGACGGTTTCATCCCGAAAAGTCACCCCCAACGTCCCACCAGGGCCTGTGCTCAAGCGGCTGCCCAAAAACACGGGGCTGCCACTGACGACCGCAGCGCGCTGGCCATGGACGTCCATGAACGCAGGACCCGTGGTGGTTTTGACCATGCCAATCGGCGCAGCCGGAACCTGGGCATGCACCCCGCCCCCAGTCAAACACAGCGCGCCCAGCAGCGCAACACACCGCACCCACACACGCGGTAAATCCATCAGAACCGTGAGCGCAAGGTATTTCTTCATGAATTGCAGTTTACTTTCGATGACTTAACGACCGCCATGCCTCAACACGCACAGTCCGGTAGAAAGTCACACTGTCAGTCATAAACGATGTGGGCTTTGCCTTGGTGCGCCTGCGCCGACCAACTGGCCAAGGCCGCATCGGACGGAAAGAACTTGGCCTGCTCACCCAGGTGCAACTCGGCGCTCACCTGCTCCCGCAACACGCTCAGCCGTACCGGCAGCCCGCGCAACAACTCGCCCTCTTCGCTGACCTCACGCAAGGGCGGAAAATCCCGCACCAAGGCATGGATGTCCGGCGCTTTGCCGTTGACGGCCACCCGCAAGAACTTGCCAAACCGGCACCGTGCAGCGGCCAAATCCCAAATCTGCGTGACCTGCAAGCGCAAGCCGCCAGAAAAGCGGTCGTTTTGAACCTTGCCTTGCACAATGATCAGTTCGTCGTCTTTCAAGGTGTTTTTGTTCGCGTTGATCAACGCCTCATCGGCACTGGCTTCCAGCACACCGGTGCTGTCGTCCAACTTGAACAGCGCCAACTTGCCACGCTGGGCATTGATGACCCGCAAATCACTGACGATACCGGCCAGCAACTGCGGCTCTCGGCTGTCTTGCACCTCGTCCATGCGCCGTTTCACAAACTGCCCCACTTCACGGGCCACTTCGTCAAACAGGTGACCTGAAAGGTAAAAGCCGACGGCTGTTTTCTCCAGCGTCAACCGCTCTTTGATGCCCCAAGGCAACGCGTCGACCAAGTCAGGCTCTTGGGTGCCCGATCCGTGGTCATCATCGCCCCCCAGCATGTCAAACAGCCCCCCCTGGTTCGCATTGGCCTGCTGGGCCGTTGCCCATTCAAACGCACGGTCGACTGACGCGATCAAGGCCGCCCGGTTGAGCTGAATCGCATCAAACGCGCCTGCTTTGATCAAGGCCTCAACGGTGCGCTTGTTCAGTTTGCTGCGGTCAACACGAACGCAAAAATCATACAGGCTCTTGAACGGCCCAGCCTCGGTGCCACGCTCACCTGCGCCCCGACCTTCACGTGCAGCCACAATCGCTTCAATCGCTTGTTGGCCCGTGCCTTTGACCGCACCCAGACCGTAGCGGATGACCTTGTCCGTCACCGGCTCAAAACGGTAGCGCCCTCGGTTGATGTCTGGGGGCTCAAACGTCAGGCCAAAGTTTTTCTCAGCGTCTTCAAACAGCACCTTCAACTTGTCGGTGTCGTCCATTTCAACGGTCATGTTGGCGCAGAAAAACTCGGCGGTGTAGTGCACCTTGAGCCAGCCCGTGTGGTACGCCAAGAGCGAATAGGCCGCGGCATGCGACTTGTTGAAGCCGTAGCCCGCAAACTTCTCCATCAAGTCGAAGATTTCGTCAGCTTTGTCTTGCGGAATGCCGTGGGTGGACAGGGCACCCGCGCGGAACTTCTCGCGGTGCTCGGCCATTTCTTCGGCCTTCTTTTTGCCCATGGCACGGCGCAGCAAGTCAGCGCCACCCAACGAATAGCCACCCAGGATCTGCGCGGTCTGCATCACCTGTTCTTGGTACACCATGATGCCGTAGGTCTCCGACAACATGTCGGCCACCGCAGGGTGCGGGTACTCCACCACCTCCCGGCCGTGTTTGCGGGCCACAAAGCTGGGGATCAGGTCCATCGGCCCTGGTCGGTACAAGGCGTTCAGCGCGATCAAATCTTCCAGGCGCGTGGGGCGCGCGTCTTTCAGCATGCCCTGCATGCCGCGACTTTCAAACTGGAACACAGCTTCGGTTTTGCCGTCAGAAAACAGCTTGTAGGTTTTCACGTCATCCAACGGGATGTTCTCGAACGCGAAAGCCTCTTGGCCTTTGTGGCGCGCAACGATGAAGTCTTTGGCGATCTCCAAAATCGTCAGCGTGGCCAGGCCCAAAAAGTCAAACTTCACCAGGCCAATCGCCTCGACGTCGTCCTTGTCGTACTGGCTGACGGCCGACTCGCTGCCGGGCTGTTGGTACAGCGGGCAAAAATCGGTCAGCTTGCCAGGGGCGATTAACACGCCCCCGGCGTGCATGCCGATGTTGCGGGTCATGCCCTCTAACTTTTGCGCCAGTTCGATCAGGGTTTTGACGTCGTCTTCTTTCTCAATGCGCTCCTTGAGGATGGGCTCCATCTCAATGGCGTAGTTGTTTTTGTCCCCCTCCTTTTTGGGGTTGGGCGGGTACTGCAGCGTGACGGACATGCCCGGTTTGTTGGGGATGAGCTTGCTGATGCCATCGCAAAAGGTGTAGCTCATGTCCAGCACACGGCCCACGTCACGGATGGCTGCACGCGCGGCCATCGTGCCGAAGGTGGCAATTTGGCTCACGGCATTTTTGCCGTACTTGTCCTTCACGTAATCGATCACACGGTCACGGTTGCCTTGGCAAAAGTCGATGTCAAAGTCAGGCATCGACACCCGCTCGGGGTTCAAAAACCGCTCGAACAGCAGCTTGTATTGCAGCGGGTCCAGGTCAGTGATCTGCAAGGCGTACGCCACCAAAGACCCCGCACCCGAGCCACGCCCAGGCCCCACCGGGCAGCCATTGTGTTTGGCCCAGTGGATGAAGTCGCTCACGATCAAAAAGTAGCCCGGGAAGTCCATTTTCAAGATCACGTTGATCTCGAACTCCAGGCGCTCCTCGTACAACGGGCGTTGCTTTTCCCGCTCGGCCTCATCGGGGTACAGGTGAATCAGGCGTTGCTTGAGCCCTTCATGTGACGCGTAGCGAAAGTAGCCGTCCGTCGTCATCTTTTCGCCGTTGACCAAGGGGATCGGGTACTCGGGCAACATCGATTTGCCCAGGGTCAAGGTCAAGCTGCACCGCTTGGCGATCTCCAGCGTGTTGGCCACCGCACTGGGGATGTCGGCAAACAGGGCCGCCATGGCCGCAGCAGATTTGAAATACTGCTCGCGCGTGAACTTGCGTACCCGCCGCTGGTTGCCCAGAATCTCGCCTTCAGAAATGCACACCCGCGCTTCATGGGCCTCGTAATCATCGGGGTCGGTGAACTGGATCGGGTGCGTGGCGACCACGGGCAGCTGTAACCGGGCCGCCAATTGCACGGCAGCGACCACATGGGCCTCGTCGTCCACACGCCCTGCACGCTGCAACTCGACATAAAACCGGTGCGGAAACGTCTTCGCCAACGTCAGCGCAATGCCGTCTGCACGGCTGTTGTCGCCCTGCAGCAGCGGCGACCCCAAAGGGCCCATCTGGGCACCAGACAGGGCGATCAAGCCCTCACTCAGCTCGGTGACCCATTCCAAACGACAGGTGTTTTGCACTTTGCCTGGGTTCTGTGTCCACGCCCGGGCCAGCAACTCACACAAGTTCAAATACCCTTGGTGGTTTTGAACCAGCAAAAGCAATCGGGTCACAGCGTCTTTGGCGGTGGACGTGGACAAACCTTCGATCCAGACCTCGGCACCGATCACCGGTTTGACCCCCGCGCCCCGAGCCGTCTTGTAAAACTTGACCGCACCAAACAGGTTGTTCAAATCGGTGATGGCCAGCGCCGCTTGCTGGTCCTTTGCCGCTTTTTTGACCACATCGTCGATGCGGTTGGTGCCGTCAACGACGGAGAACTCAGAGTGAAGGCGCAGGTGAACGTACATCTGTCGATTTTAGGACCTCGGCAGCCTCTGCATGACCTCGGCCAACCCGTTTGACAGACCGCTTCTAAAATACCCGGTGTGAACGCGATCCTCAACATCTCCACCTACAAATTCGTCCCACTGCCGGACGCCCGTGACCTGCGCACCGAGTTGCTGCAACGCGCTACCGCGCTGGACCTCAAAGGCACGATCCTGCTCGCCGAAGAGGGTATCAACCTCTTTTTGGCAGGCCCCGCTGAGGCTGTGCGGGGGTTCATGGCCCAACTGCATGCCGATGCCCGCTTTGCCGACATCGTGCCCAAAGAGAGTTGGTCTGAAACCCAGCCGTTCAAGAAAATGCTGGTGAAGGTGAAAAACGAGATCATCCGCATGAACCAACCCACCATCAAGCCGGATTTTTCACGTGCCGATGGCCGTGCCGCGTTCGTGGATTCGCACACGCTCAAACGTTGGCTGGACGCCGGGCACGATGACGAAGGCCGCCCTGTGGTCACGCTGGACACGCGCAACACCTACGAGGTGGACGAAGGCACGTTCAAAGGGGCCATCGATTGGCGCTTGAGCAAGTTCACCGAATTCCCCCCTGCCCTGTTGGCGCACCAAACGGAGCTCGAAGGCAAAACGGTGGTGAGCTTTTGCACCGGTGGCATCCGCTGCGAAAAAGCCGCCATTTACATGCGCGAAGTCGGGGTGGAACGCATCTACCAATTGGACGGTGGCATCCTCAAGTATTTTGAGGAGACTGGCGGTGCGCATTACGAAGGCGGGTGCTTCGTGTTTGACGAGCGTCGCGCCTTGGGGCCTGACTTGACTGCTACGCCTTTGATAGCAAACTAATCAAGCAGATACTGCCCAAAGAAGCTTTTTGAGCAGCATCTCAACGGCCCTCAGTGTCATTACGCTTGCCGTTGTCGTTGTCGCCCAGCAAATGCAACACGTCTGAGCGGAATTCCCGGCTGTACAAGATGGCGACCACCAGCACTGCGCCAGCCATCAAGGCCAAGGGGGACAAAAACCAACCGATCAGCGCAAAGGCAAAGTAGTAGGCCCGCAACCCATCGTTGAAGGTCTCGGCGGCCAAACCTGCCAGCTTGCCAGCCCGCACGGCATAGCGCTCACGCTCTTCGGGTTGAGCTTCGAACGCTTCTGGAAACGGCATGGAGGCAATGGTCAGCGCCACAAACGTGGTTTGGCGCATGGCCCAGGTGAACCGGCAAAACGCGTACACAAACACCCCGATCAGGGTGATGATTTTCAGATCAAACACCAACACCGAGGTGCGCGCGGTGAACGGGATTTCACGCACGATTTCGGTGGCTTCCTGGGTCGAACCCAACAAGGCCAGCAAGCCCCCGATGATGATGATGGTGGTGGACGAGAAAAACGAAGGCATGCTGGCCAAGCTTTGACTGATCAAGCCGTCGAGCATCCGTGGGTCACGGTAGGTGGTTTGCAGCATCCAGGCGTGCCGGTAGCGGTTGGTGATCGCCAGCAGTGATTTGCGGCTGGCGCTGCCATGGCCAGCAAACCAAGCGTAGCCCACCCAGGCACCAAAAAACACCAGGACCGCAAACCAGTCCAGCCATGGAAGGATCGATAACATTTGCATGCCCCGATGGTAATCGGTGCAGGCGCATCACCTGGCTTGAAAAAGCGCAGGTTTCAGTCCCGGCGGTCGGGCGATGCCGGTGTTTTGGGGCGTGGTTTGTTGCGCCGATCTGATTTCGCACGGCGTTCAGGCAAAGGAATGATTTCACTCTCGCCGACCACATAACCAAAGGCGTGTGCAGACCAGTCTTGCGCTGCCTGGGCAATGCGTTCTTTGCGGCTGGAGACGAAATTCCACCACATGAAGCGGGGGGCGTCCAACGGATCGCCGCCAATCACCATCACCCTGCTGTCAGCAGCACACACCACACGGTTCACGGCATCTGCCGCCAAGAGCGCCAAAGTGTGTTGCGCAACGGGTTCGCCGTTCACGGTGATGCCGGCGTCGATGGCATAGACAGCCAGCTCCTTGGCCAGTGGTGGCAAGTCAAACGCCTGCCCAGCGCGAAGCTGAACGTCAAGGTAGAGGGTGGGCACGAACGTGGCAACTGGGGAGCGGTGACCAAAGGCTTCACCGATCAACACGCGCACACGGGTGCCATCCACCGTGACCTCAGGCACCTCTTTGGCCGCTGTGTGGTGAAACGCTGGATCGGTGGTTTCGTGCTCGCGAGGCAAAGCCGCCCACAGTTGCAAACCATGGTTGACGTATGTTTTGTCGCGCATGTCGTCGGGCGCGCGCTCAGAGTGCACGATGCCTCGGCCTGCCGTCATCCAGTTGATGGCACCGGGCTCGATGCGCTGCTCGATGCCCAAGCTGTCACGGTGTACCAGTGCACCGTCAAACAGGTAAGTGACGGTGGCCAAGCCGATGTGTGGATGGGCCCGTATGTCATGCACCGCATCAGGTTGAACGGTGACGGGACCGAAGTGGTCCATGAAGATGAAAGGCCCCACGGCTTGTCGCTGAGGCGCAGGCAGCAAGCGCCGCACAACAAAGCCACCGCCCAAGTCTTTGGGTTGTCCTGCGAGCTGCAACTGTGGGGCCATGAAGCGTCCTAGCGTGTGAAAGAGAGAGGGGCATGCGATCAAGAAAACATGATCCCATTGTTTGCCCCAGTCTTCGCCAATCGCCTTGGCTCACGTCGGGGCTTTTCGGTACATTGTCACCGTCTGCCCCAACGCTGGGCTTGAAACCGATTACTTTTGCAGTTTTGCGGCTGTAGCGGCAACGCGCTGACCGAACAAACGCGCGGTTTCCAGGTCACCAGCGGACATTTCAGCGGGGCTCGCGTCTGATGGGCTTTGCGCCATCATCCCGCTGAAAGCGCCCACAAAGTTCACGTCGTCACGCTTGGCTGCCTTGCTGTTGCTGGGCATCATACCGGTACCCACCCACAAGCCGCTGTGCTGCATGGCCAGGGTCTGGAAATACTGCAAAGTGCTGGCCTTGTCGCCGTTCATGGTGGCGCTGTTGGTGAAGCCTGCGAAGAGCTTGTCTTTCCAAGCCTGGGTGAACCACGCTTTGGAGGAAGCGTCTGCAAACTTCTTGAACTGCCAGCTCACGGTGCCCATGTAGGTGGGGCTGCCAAACACGATGGCGTCAGCGGCGTTCAGGGTGTCCCAAGCGCCATCAGGCAGATTGCCCTCAGCGTCAATGGCGAGCAACTCTGCGCCCGCACCTTCGGCCACGGACTGCGCCACGCGCAGGGTGTGACCATAACCAGAATGAAATACGACTGCTACTTTTGCCATGAGATTTACTCCTGTATGCCCCAAAGGGCGGTTGCGAAACTTCCGAATTGCTCCGAAATCGTTGAAAACATGACCATCAGACCAAGTCAAACACCAAGACTTCGGCGTTTTGGCCTTGTGACAAGGTGACGCTTGACTCGTCGGCGATCAGGGCGGCGTCACCGGCATGCAGGCGCTGGCCGTTCACGTCCAATTCCCCTCGAATCAAGAAAACATAGGCTTTGCGCGCCGGATTCAATGCCAGGGTTGCCGACTCTGCGCCGTCAAACAAGCCGGCGTACAGCGCGGCGTCCGCGTGGATGGTGACGGCGCCATCAGCCCCAGAGGGGGAAGCAACCAGGCGCAACGCACCGCGTTTTTCCGCATCGCTGAAGCTTTTTTGTTCGTAACTGGCCGGGATGCCGGTCACATTGGGTTCAATCCAGATCTGCAGGAAATGGGTCGTTTGGCCCTGTGCGTGGTTGAACTCGCTGTGCATCACACCGCGACCTGCGCTCATGCGCTGCACATCGCCCGGGGGGATGCTTCGCCCATTGCCCATGTTGTCTTTGTGGGCCAACTCTCCGGACAGGACGTAGCTGATGATTTCCATGTCGCGGTGACCGTGGGTGCCAAAGCCGGTGCCAGGGGCAATGCGGTCTTCGTTGATCACCCGAAGGTTGCCCCACCCCATGTGCTCGGGATCGTGGTAGCCCGCGAACGAAAACGAGTGAAAACTTTTGAGCCAGCCGTGGTCCGCGTAACCACGGTCTTGGGATTTGCGTAAAGTCAACATGGTGATGCTCCTTGAAGCGCGCCAACAAGCGCTGCTGATGGGTATGAACTTTAGGCCACCAACCCTGTTTCACAAACCGAAGCGTTTGATGGCATCATTCAAATAATTTGAATCAAAACGCCCATCATGTCCACGCCACGCGATGTTTTAACCCCCGAGTCTCTGGCCATCCTGCAAGTGATCGCCAGCACAGGCAGCTTTGCCGCCGCCGCACGCACGCTGGGCCAAGTCCCCAGTGCACTCACCTACAGGGTGAGGCAGATGGAAGATGCCCTGGACGTGCTGCTGTTTGACCGCAGTTCCCGGCGCGCTCAGCTGACCGAAGCGGGAGCTGAATTGGCCCGCGAGGGGGAGCGTTTGTTGGGTGACATTGACGCCATCGCCAACCGGGTCAAACGCGTGGCCACAGGCTGGGAGCCCCAGCTGACCGTGGCGGTCGATGGGGCATTGACGTTCACACCCGTCATGGAGCTGTGCGAGGCGTTTTTCGCCATGAACCCGCCAACACGCATCAAAATCCGCGAAGAAATCTTGTCAGGCACCCTCACCGCCCTGACCTCTGGGCAAGCCGACCTCGCCATTGGCGTGGTGCTGACACCGGGCAATCAGCCTGGGTTGCGCAGCCAAGCCCTGGGGGCGATGAAGTTCGTGTACGCCGTGGCGCCCCACCACCCTCTGGCCGAACTGCCAGAGCCGCTGAGTGATGAAGTCATCCGCCAACACCGGGCTGTGGCTGTGGCGGACTCGGTACAACGGGGCAGCGGCCTCACGTTTGGCCTGTTGGGAGGGCAAGAAGTGTTCACGGTGCCGACCATGACGGCCAAGGTGCAAGCCCAGCTGCGCGGCATCGGCGGCGGGTTTCTGCCTGAGTACATCGCTCGGCCCTACCTGGATGCTGGCCACCTGGTGGCCAAACGTGTCAAGCGGGCGGAGATCCATGGGGCGTCCAGTTACGCCTGGATGGACAACGGCGGCCAAGGCAAGGCGCTGCAATGGTGGTTGGATCAACTGTCCAGCACCAAAACCCGAGCGGCACTGCTGGGGCGGCGAGACCTTTGAGGCCTGTCGAACCACGCGCGCACCAAAGCCCCATAACCCCACCGTTTCGCACCTGTGCGACCAGGGTTTACCGCCAAGCGCAACAGGGCGTGTACAGTGCAAACTGAACGTGAAAATACACGTCACTATTCGGCAAGACAACCGCGACACAACACCAAGAAGGAATCCACATGCCCTCAGGCCAAAAACACTTTGCCATCATCGGCGCCGGCATGGCTGGCATCGCCTGCGCTCGAACGCTGGTGCAGGCCGGTCACCGGGTTTCCGTGTTTGAGAAGAGTTTTGGCGTCGGCGGGCGCATGGCCACCCGAAGCACACCCTTTGGTTCGTTTGACCATGGCGCGCAGTACTTCACTGTGCGCGACGAGCGTTTTGCGCTGGCCCTGCAAACCACACCTGGTCTGTGCAAGCCTTGGGGTGCCAATGCGGTGCGCGTGCTTGACGAGCATGGCCGTGTGGCCGAAGCAGCCTTGCCCACTCGGGAGCAGCATTGGGTGGCGGTGCCTGGCATGTCGTCGCTGGTACGACAGTGGTCATTGCCTTTGGTGCAGGCGTTGGACTCCACATCATCCATCACCCTGCAAACCTCGGTGGAACGCATTGAGCGTGACGCGGTGAATGCCCAACGCTGGCAGCTTCGCACGGTGTCTGCCGACGGTGGCAATCACGTGTATTCAGGCTTTGACGGGGTTCTGGTCACCGTGCCCCATGTGCAGGCCAGCACCTTGCTGTCTAACTCGAATCTGGCGCCTCAATGCGTCGCCCAGTTGGCCAAAGTGAAAGTGGCACCGTGCTGGACGCTGATGATCGCGTACCCCAAGGCCAGTCAACCGAACACCCTGGGTCCTCAATGGAATTGTGCGCGCAGCACCCACCACCGGATCGCATGGTTGGCACGCGAATCGTCCAAACCAGGCCGAGACCCCATTGAGCGGTGGACCGTTCAAGCCAGCCCGGAATGGTCCAAAGAGCACCTGGAAGACGACAGCCCACGTGTCAAGGCCAAGCTGCTCAAAGCATTTGCCGAAGTCACGGGCATCCGTGCAGAGCCAGGGCACGCAGAAGTTCACCGCTGGCGCTACGCCAAAACGGAAAAGCCCTTGGGCAAAAGCCATTGGTGGGATGCCAAACAGGGCTTGGGCGTCGCGGGCGATTGGTGCCTGGGGCATCGGGTGGAAGAAGCGTTCATCTCCGGCCTGGAGTTGGCGCTCGCCGTGGTGAAGTGAGCCTCACAGGCGCTTGATCGCATCCCGGTCAACACCGTCTCGTGGCTGCCTACATCGGTCGTTTTGCGCCCTCCCCCACGGGGCCTTTGCATGCCGGGTCGCTGGTCGCGGCACTGGCGAGCTGGCTGGATGCGCGTGCCCACCAGGGCCGGTGGCTGGTTCGCATTGAAGATGTCGACACGCCGCGTTGCGTGACAGGTGCAGCACAAGCCATCTTGGCGCAGTTGCAGGCCTGCGGGCTCAGTCCCGATGCACCACCGCTGTACCAATCGACCAGAAGTGGCGCATACCAAGCCGCGCTGGATCAGCTGGCAGCCAATCAGCAAGCTTACCCCTGTGCTTGTTCGCGCACAGACGTGGCACGGGCACTTGCCGCCCTGGGCGTTCAACGTGAACGCCACGCAGAGCAGGTTTACCCAGGCACTTGCCGCAACGGTCTGGCAGGCAAAACAGCGAGGGCTTGGCGCCTGCGTGTCGATGATGCTTGTATCACCTGGCATGACCGACGATTGGGGCTGCAATCACAGCACGTTGCCTCGTATGCTGGGGATGTTGTCCTTCGGCGTGCCGATGGCCGGTGGGCTTACCAACTGGCGGTGGTGGTGGACGACGCAGCGCAGGGCATCACCCATGTTGTGCGTGGCGAGGACTTGGCAGACAACACCCCACGGCAAATGGTGTTGCAAAGGGCGCTGGGTTGGCCTGCACCGACCTACCTGCACACCCCGTTGGTGCGGGGTCCAGATGGCGAAAAATTGTCCAAGCAGCACGGTGCTCCGGCCATCGATGTGCAGGCCCCCGTCACCGGGCTGCGACATGCGGTGCAAGCGCTCGGGCTGGGCATACCGCCTCACGCCTGTGCATCCGTGAACGACCTCTTGACTTGGGCCCTGCCCCGTTGGGCAGGGCTGTACCCCACAAGTCAGCCGCCCACACCCGCCCCGTCGGCCTGACCCCCTGCGCTCATTGCCGTACCGCTTTGGCCAACGCCTCCCAGCCCTTGAGGGTCAGGGGATGGGTGGGGCCAGCACCTGCAATCGGGTGTGATGAGAGTTTGATCACCACCATCTCCGCAGCCGGGTTCACGTGGATCATTTGGCCGTGGATGCCAGACGCCTCAAACGCACCGTCGGCGTTGTGGAGAATCCACCACTGGTTGCGGTAGCTGTACCCAGCCCTGAACGCCATGCCGCCAGCTTTGAACTTTTCACGGTCTCCGCCCTTGCGCAGATCGTCGATCACGGCCTTGTCAAAGATCTTTTGGCCGTTGAAGGTGCCGCCAAGTCGCAACATCTCGCCAAAGCGGGCCAGGTCACGCGCCGTGGCGTTCAAGCCCGCGCCTTGCAACGGCGTTCCCACCGAGTCCACCATCACGTAGGCGTCTTCTTCCATGCCCAATTTTTGCCAGAGGTTGTCACTCATCAGGTCGGCCCAATGGCGGCTCGTGACGCGCGAGACCAGCCAACCCAGCACTTCGGAATGCACGGTACGGTAGGTGAACCCCGCGCCGTGCTCGCCTTCTTTTTTCAAGGTCTTTAAAAAATCATAGACGTTGGTCGCGCCCTGGTAGCCCGGTGGTCGGGGCAGCAAGCCGCTGGACCAGCTGTAGCCAAAGATCTCAGTGGTGGGGTCGGTGTACACCTCGCGAAAGCGCACCGCGCCGGTCATGTCCATCACGTCACGGACCTTCATGTCGCCCCAAGCGCTGTCTGCCAACTCAGGAATGTAGGTGGTGACCAAGGCGTTGGGGTCCAGCCGGCCTTCATGGGCCAACTGTGCGGCCATGAGCCCGGTGAACGACTTGGTCACTGAAAACAGCAGGTGCGGGCTGTGGGCAGTCATCTGGTTGTCGTAGCGTTCGTAGACCACGCGCCCTTTGTGCAGCACCACTGCCGCATCGGTGTACGTGTTCTTGAGCCACTCGTCCACCGTCGTTTTGTTGCCCTTGTCGTCGTCAAAAGCAAACGCGCCGATCGGCTTGAGTGCCACAGGCAAGGCAGAGGCTGGCGCATGGCCTCGCCTGATGTTGCGCGTGGGTTGGAGCTCACGCAGGTGCTGCATGACCCAACGCAATTGGGGGTACCGGAACGAGTTGTTCAAGTCGACCCGCTTGTCTGGCGCGGGGGGAAAGGTTCTCATGTAGCCCAGCTTGTCGAGGCTCACGGCCTCGGGGGGTGGGAGTTGGGGTGCCTGCGCAACAGCTTGGCTCACCCCAACGCCACAAGCCAAGAATGAAAACATCACACGCTGCAAAGGCGACACGCGAAAGTTCATGGGGACGGTCCGGTTTGAAAGTCAAAACCCCATCATCCCCGCTGCGCGCCAAAATGACACTGGTGTTGTCCCTTGAACATCGCGTCACACACGAGACAGAGTCGCCCGCCGCCGCGGTCAAGCCGCACGACCTACAATCCCCACCCGTGAACGAACACCAATCAGAACCCCCTCATGCTGACGACGCCCTGCCCGTGCGGCGTCCACTCCGCAGTTTTGTGCTGCGCACCGGCCGCACGACCGTCGGGCAGGCCCGCGCCTTTGAAGAGCTCGGCCCCCGTTTCATCGTGCCCTACCGGCCCGAACCCCTGGACTTGGGCGGCAGCTTTGGCCGCACAGCACCGACGGTGCTCGAGATTGGCTTTGGCATGGGCGAAGCGACGGCGCACATCGCCACGGTGCGGCCCGATGACAACTTTTTGTGTTGCGAGGTTCACCCACCCGGTGTGGGCGCCTTGCTCAAGCGCATTGATGCCCAGGGCCTGAACAACATCCGCATCCTGCAGCATGATGCGGTCGAGGTGATTGACCACATGCTGGCACCCGGTTCGCTGGATGGGGTGCACATTTTTTTCCCTGACCCTTGGCACAAAAAGCGGCACAACAAGCGCCGTTTGATCCAGTCGCCACTGGTGGCCAAACTGGCGGCCCGGCTGAAACCGGGTGGGTATCTGCACTGTGCAACGGACTGGGAACCGTACGCGCAGCAAATGCTCGAGGTGCTGAGCGCCGAGCCGACGCTGGCCAACAGTGCAGCCGCTTCAGGCGATCTGGGTGGGTATGCAAAGAAGCCAGACTACCGGCCACTCACCAAATTTGAAAACCGAGGCCTGCGCTTGGGCCATGGCGTTTGGGACCTGGTGTTCCTCAAACGACCATGAAAAAAGCGGCCCGTGAGGCCGCTGAGTCCACCACCGGCCAGGTGCCTTGCAGCACCTGGCAACGTGGCCGTTCAGAACGAGTGACGAACGCCGAAAGCGTAGCCGCGTGAGCCGTTGTTGGCCGCAGTGACTGCACCGTAGGTTGGGTAAATGGTGTTGGCGGCACCATCGGCATTGGTGACCGAGACGATTTGTGTGAACAACGCTGTGCGCTTGGACAAGTTGTAGTAAACGCCCAAGGCAATGCGCCCCGTGGTACCAATGTTGGCACCAGCCGCCGATTTCAACGCAGAACGTGAATAGGCTGCCTTCAAGTCAAACGCACCCATGGTGTGCGAGACCCCAAGACCGTAACCTTTCATGCTGTTCGACGAACCGGTGCTCTCGGTCATGTACTGGCCGTAGAGTTTGGTTGCGCCCAACGGCACGGTCGCCCCCAAAAAGGTCTCACGCATGCCACCGATGGATGCCAAAGAGTAGCGCTGGTGGGCCAAGTCCACGTTCAGGGCTTGGGTGTTGTACGTCAAGCGAATGCCTGTGGTCTTGCCGTCGCTCCTGCATTGGACGCGTTTTCGCTCAAGGCGTACAACAGGTGCGCACGCACAGGGCCCCAAGCGGCTGGCGTTTGGTAGGACACCCCATTGGACGTGCGAACCGCATTGGCCAGGGCCAAGCCGCCAATGGCACCTTGCCAAGCCTGCGACAGCACCATGCTGCCGTTGCCACCAAAAGGATCATTCAACGCAAAAGCAGAGAAGGTTGGGGTGTATTCACGACCCAGCCGAACTTCGCCGAACTTACCCAAAAGGCCCATCCAGGCTTGGCGATTGAAGGTCAAACCACCGCCACCGGCGGAACCGCTGGCCTGGTTATTGCTGTTGGTGGCAGCACCCGCACCGGTATCGTTGAACAGGCCAGCCTCCAACATGAAATTGGCGGAGAGGCCTCCACCCAAGTCTTCAGTACCGCGGAAACCCAAACGTGAACCCAGTGCTTCACTGGTGTTCATGCGCGTGGTGCTCGCGATGGAGCCCGTAGAACGCACAATGGCCGCGTCCATGACACCAAAAATCGTCACAGAGGACTGGGCTGACGCGCTGGCGGCGGTGCCCAGAATAACGGCGCCCACTGCCAAGGCCAAAGAAGTGTGTTTCATGAAAGTCTCCTGAGTTATGGGGATCAAACAGGGCCGCGCGTTGAGATTGCCGACACCTGTTGTCATCATTCCACAGCCTGTCCAGCAAACACCGTCCTGAGGCCGACAGTTTCGTGGTTAACCCGTATCAGATTGATCAATATTGTGGCGAATTTGTCACAATGTTTCACATCACTGGGAGCCCAAATGCCTCAAAGGGTGCGCGTCTGAGGACCAGGGACTGTCAAAAAACGGTGCCACCATGTCAGAGGTGACCTCGGCAATGGAACTGGGGTTCCACCGAGGGGCATGGTCTTTGTCCACCGCCAAGGCCCGAATGCCCTCCACGGTCTCGCTCTTTGCGCCAGAGCGCAGGTGGAAGCAGTGACGCACCATGTCGCGTTCCATGCGCAGGTCATCGGCCAGGCCCATGTGGCGCGCGCGGCGAATCTGTTCCAGCACCACATGGAGCATCAGCGGGCTGCGTTTGCGCAGGGTTGCCGCCGTGGCACTTGCCCAAGTGGCGCCGCTGTGGCTGGGCACTGCCGCACCAGCGGGGTCACCCGTGGCGGCAATGGCGTCCAAAGCGTCCAGCATGGCCGTCACCGTGGGCAAACCAAACACCGCATCAATTTGGCCTCTTGCGCCCGGTTGGCGGCCATGGTCTGCTATGAATTGTGTAGCAATCCAATGCTCAGCAGCATCGCCTGTTTCAAAGGGGGTGTCCGCGATGCGAGACCACATGTTGGGCAACTGTTGCGCCTCGACATAGCCATCGGCCAGACCCCAGGCCACCGCCTGCCGCCCACCAATGGTGTCGCCGGTCAGGGCCAGGTATTCGCCAACACGCCCTGGACAACGGGACAGAAAATACCCCCCCCCCACGTCTGGAAACAGCCCAATGTTGGTCTCAGGCATGGCCATGCGGGTGCGTTCGGTGACGATGCGCAAACTGCCGCCTTGCGCGACGCCCATGCCGCCACCCATCACGATGCCATCCATGATGGCGATGAACGGCTTGGGGTAAGTGTGAATCAGGTGGTTGAGGCTGTACTCCTCAGTGAAAAAGTCTTCCAGCGAAGGGTCACCGGCCAGCGCGGCTTGGTGGAAGTAGCGGATGTCTCCACCAGCACAGAAAGCACCAAAGGGGGTCGTCCCGTGTGGGGCAGTCTTGTCCTTGCCCATGCCTCGGATGGCGACAGCCAGCACCTGGGGGTCCTGCCGCCAAGCCAGCAGCCCCGACGTCAAATCACGCACCATGTCCAGGCTCAAGGCATTCAGCGCTGGCGCACGGTTGAGGGTGATCAAGCCCATGCGGCCCTTGACCTCCAGGATCACATCACGGTGTTGTTCTGTCATTTTTTTGACTCCAAGCCAAGACTTCATTCGCGACAAGCGCACCAATCACCAAAGCCCCCCCCACCAAGACGGTGGTCCCAGGGGCTTCGCCAGCACCAACCCATGCCAACAAGATGCCAAAGATCACCTCTAGCAGTTGCAACAACGACACCTCAGGTGCCTTGAGCACGGTAGCACACAGGACTGACAGCACACAGGGCACAGCCAGTTGCACCAGCCCTAAAACAGCCAACAACCCCACATCGTGCAAGCTGGCACTGAAAGGCACAGACAACGGCAGGGTGTAAAGACAGGACAGCAGAGCGCCAACCAGCACGCAGGGCACCAGGTCCAGCTGTGGTGCCGGTGTCGCAAGCTCACCCGCCTTGGTGGTTTGTTGCGCCTTGTGCTTCTGGGTGTACTGCACCAAAGTCCATTGCACGGCGCCAGCCACGGGCACGCAAAAAGCGACCACAAAGCCCAGCCAACTGCCGCTACCGCCGTCGGTTTGCCCAAGCTGGGAGGATTGCATGTACGCAATGCCCACGCCTGCCACCACAATGGCGATCCAGGTCCGCAGAGGCAGGCGGTGACCGGTGAACAGCCGTGAAAAAAGCGCTGTGAGCAAAGGCCCAACCGACATGGTCACCAGCACATTGGCCACGCTGGTCAACGTGAGGGCCACCATGAAAGCGGTGAACATGACGCTCCAACACACGCCGGACAACCAAAAAATACGGCTGCGCCAGGGCAAAGCCGAAAACACACGCTTGCCGCGCCACAGGGGCAGGATCACCAACAACGACAGCACTGTGAACAGGCTGCGCCAGAACGTGACTTCAAACGACCGTGCGTGTTCCAGGTGACGTGTGACCACCCCAGCGATGGACCACATCAAGGTGACGGCCACCATCAGAAACACGGCACCTTGGTGACTCAAAACAAGTTTGCGCATGTGAACCCGAACCCACTCTTTCTGATCAACACCCAAAGGACAAATGACCCCGAAGGGTCATTTCTGAGCAGCTTACAAACCGCGGCCAGCCTTCTTGCGCTCGTGCTCTTTCAGGAAACGCTTGCGCAGGCGAACGCTCTTGGGCGTGATTTCGACGAGCTCATCATCTTCGATGAATTCAACGCCGTATTCGAGCGTGAGTTCGATCGGTGGTGTGATCTTGATCGCGTCTTCCTTGCCACTCACGCGGAAGTTGGTGAGCTGCTTGGTACGGGTCGCGTTGACGATCAGGTCGTTGTCACGGCTGTGGATG
>CAZHDP010000027.1:0-17097 GCA_964531605.1 uncultured Burkholderiaceae bacterium
AGTCACCGCGCCTACAAAGCGCAACCATCAGGGATGGTAAAGCCATGATGCAGGTGCGGGTCGAGCTGCAGCGCGAGCGATTCACACTGAAGGTGGACTTGGCGTTGCCTTCTCGGGGCATCACGGTGCTTTACGGCCCATCGGGTTGCGGCAAGACCAGCCTGCTGCGTTGCGTCGCCGGATTAGAGCGCCCTCACCGCCCCAACCGCCTGCCCGGCACGACGTTGGTTCAACTGGACCTGACGGATCCTGCCAGTTGTTGGCAAGATGACAGCCGCAACCACTTTGTACCCACTCACCAACGCGCCCTAGGCTATGTCTTTCAGGAAGCCAGCCTGTTTCCGCATTTGACAGTGGAAGGCAACCTGCACTACGGCCTGAAACGCACACGGCCTCTGGGCCTGGGCGCCGGCGTTGCCAAGCAAACACAGGCATTGAACGCGGCCATTGAGTTGCTGGGCATTGGGCATTTGCTGCGGCGGCAAGTTGACCAACTCTCTGGAGGCGAGCGCCAACGCGTGGCCATTGCACGTGCGTTGGTGACCCAACCACGCCTGCTGTTGCTGGACGAGCCGCTCGCGGCGCTTGACCCCTCTCGCAAACTCGAAGTGATGCCTTGGTTGGAGCGTTTGCGCGATGAGCTGCACGTGCCGATGTTGTACGTCACGCATGCGCCCGACGAAGTGGCCCGTTTGGCTGACACACTGGTGATGCTGAAAGACGGCCAAGCCCTGGCCCATGGCCCCGTTGCTGAACTGATGGGACGACCCGATTTGCCCCTGGCGGCTGGAGAGGACGCAGGGGTTCTGATCGAGGGCCAAGTCACCAGCGTGGAACCCCAATGGCACCAATGCAGTGTGACGTTTGCAGGTGGCCTGCTGTGGGTGCGCGACAAAGGCCTGGCACCAGGCCAAGGTGCGCGCGTTCGGGTGCTGGCCAAGGACGTGAGCGTGGCCACCGTTGAGCCCCACCACACCAGCATCCTGAATGTGTTGCCGTGCACCTTGCAGGCCATCTTGCCAGATGCTCACCCGTCGCAAGCCTTGCTTCAGCTGAGGGTTGGACAGGATGGCGGCGATGGTTCAGTGCTGTTGGCCCGTGTCACCCAACGGTCAGTGCACAAACTGGATTTGATGAAGGGCCAAAAGTTGTGGGCGCAGGTCAAATCAGCAGCCCTGGTGGATTGATCAGACGGTCTCGCCTCTGACAAACAGGTCGGCTTCTTTTGAAGCCGACGCCAGCACTGAACGGTCAAAAAACTGATCCACTGGCAGATTAACCAGCAACTGACCGCGCTCTAGGTAAATGACGCGTGTGGCCAAGCGTTTGACCTGACCCAAGTTGTGGCTTGCAAAAACGAGGGTGATGCCCTCGCTCCCCAATTCGGCCATCAAAGCCTCTACTTCGCGCTTGGCGTGCGGGTCCAGACTGGCCGTGGGCTCGTCAAGCATCAACACCGCGGGACGCACACTCCACGCCCGGGCCAGCGCCACGCGCTGCTGTTGCCCGCCTGACAGTGCTCGCGCAGGGCGCAACGCCACGTCTGCCAGCCCCACCCGTTGCAGGGCTTCCAGGGCTCTGACTTTCGATGTCGCCCAAGGTGTGCCCTGCACCCAAAGCCCAAGGGCCACGTTGTTGAGGACGCTGGTGCGCAGCATGTGTGGCCGCTGGAACACCATGGCCTGACGCAGATGGGGCTGCCAGTTCACCGTGCCCGAGGTCGGCGACACCAGGCCGTGCAGCAAGCGCAGCAGACTGCTTTTGCCACTGCCGTTGGACCCCACCAAAGCCACCCGTTCACCAGGCAAGATGCGCAGGTCAATCTGCCGAAGGGCGTGCACCTTGCCATAGGCCAGGCCGGTCTGGCTGCAGTGCACCATGGGGAGGGTCGCCATGCTGGTGTCCATCATGCGTCGCTCCCTGTCAAGGATCGGTGCGAGGGCGTTTCCCGACCTCGGCGCAACAACGCAATCAAGGTGTTCACCAACAGCACCACCACCAGCAAAACCAGGCCCAAGCCCAACGCCAGCGGCAGGTCACCCTTGCTGGTTTCCAAGGCAATCGCTGTGGTCATCACCCGCGTGAAGCCTTCGATGTTGCCCCCCACCACCATGACGGCCCCCACCTCAGACACGGCGCGCCCAAAGCCTGCGATCACGACCATCAGCAACGCAAACCGCTCGTCCCAGGCCAGCAACAGGCTGCGCAACACCGGGCCAGCCCCGAGAGACCGCAACTGCTCACCATGGTTTTGCTCGGCATCGTCCACGGTCTGACGGGTCAGCGCTGTGACCATGGGCAGCACCAACACGGCCTGGGCAATGACCATGGCCTTGAACGAAAACAGCCAACCCAGAAACCCCAATGGCCCTGACCGGGACAGCAACAGGTAAACCAGCAAGCCCACCACCACCGAGGGCAAGGCCAACATCGTGTTGAGCACGGTGAGAACGACAGGACGCCCTGGGAAGCGGGCCACGCCCAACCAAGCGCCCAGCGCCACACCCAGCGTGCACGCCAGCACGCATGAGCACGCGCTGACGGCAAGGGTGCGCCAAACGATAGACCACAGTCCCGCATCCAGCCCCAAAACCAGGGCCCCTGCGTGCTCGAAACTTTGCCAAATGCTGTTCATGCCATGAGGTTCACAGTGAAGCCCGAATCCTACAGAGTATTCAACGCTGATTTGGTATGCTTCGGCACCGCAAAGGAGAGCAATGTGGGAGCCGAAGAACGCGAGGCGTGGAACAAATACTACGGTAAGCTGCGCAAGCGGCATGACTACCAGCCAGACCATCTGCGCACGGTGTTGCATGTGGAAACGCGCATGGCACCTCCCCCTCAGGCGGCAGAAGGTCCAGTGACCCGCAAACAAGTGGCGAAAGTCAGTCGCCCCCTTCGTGACGATCGCCCAGCAGGCACGCACTGGATGGTCGTGGTCTTGTTTTGGCTGTTTGTGCTGTTCGTACTGGTGTCACTCTACAAGTGGGTGCACTGAGTGCACACCATGAACGCACACCGCATCACAAATCCAAAACCAACACAGGGCTTTTAGACCGGGAACAGCAGGGCAAAAATTGGGTGTTGGTCGCTTGCTCTTCCGGCGTCAGGTAGATGTCCCAATGGTCAGGTTCGCCCGCCAGCACGGTGGTGAGGCAGGTGCCACACACGCCTTGCTGGCATGACGTGGGCACGTCCACACCGTGGGCCTTCAACACGTCCAAGACAGACTGGTCAGGCAACACTTGAAGCACCCGGCCCGAGCGGGCGAGGTGGATGTCAAACACGTCGGACATGGGGTTCAATCCAGCAAAAAATTACCTGCCGTGAAGGCGACAGGCGGTGCGTTGGGGTCAAAGCTGACGCCATCGGGGTCTTGCCCCTTGGCCAGGGCTTCGAGCTGCTTTTGCAACAATCGGCGCAGCATCACGATGCCCCGGTCACTGGTGGCCAAGTGCTCTTCGGAATGCTTGGCGATCACCCCCTGGCTGACCATGGCTTCGACGTCGTTCGGGTACTGCTGGTGCTCTTCCTCGCTCATCTCCTCCCACAGCTTGCCATTCATGCGGGTGCGCATGGCGCGTAACTCGCCAGCCGTTTTCACGCGCCCCACCACGTAGATGCGAAAACTGTGGTCATCGATGGGCAAAACCCAGCCCAAAGACTCCACCCGACCAAACCGTCCCAGCCGTGGGCTGGGAATGACCCGCAACGTCGGCAGTCCCGCTTCGCTGATGCGGCGCAGCGTTTTGCCATCAGGCAACTTGCGCAGTGAAATCGTGCGCACGCTCTGAGGCTGGGTTTCCCATGTGACGTCAGGCATCACCGCCATTTGTTCAACAAACTGGGTGCCACTGAAGCTGGTGTGCAAGATGACCACGTGAAAAGGGTCTACCAAGTTTTCGTAGTGTTGCAACCAATTGCATTCGATGACCTGAGGACCGCCACCTCCAATGCTGCTGTCATCGGCTTCGAGCATTTCGCCTTCGTCCAACACATCCAGGCACTCGTAACGCGGCAAGGTGGGCTTTTTGTCCGGTGGCCCCATGTAGGCCCAGATCAAGCCGTACTGCTCTTGCACCGGGTACCAAGGCTGGCGCACCTTGTCACGCGCTTTGCCCCCCTGGGGCTCACAGGGCTGATCAATGCAGTGCCCTTGAACATCAAACTGCCACCCGTGGTAGCAACAACGGATGCCTTTGTCGTCCACCTTGCCGTAATAAAGCGAGGTGCCCCGGTGTGCGCAATGCGGATAAACCAAACCGGGGCGACCCGATGTGTCGCGGAACAAGATCAGGTCTTCGCCCAACACCCGCACCTTGCGTGGGATGTTTGTCGCGTCGGCTTCCATGCCTATCGGGTGCCAATAGCGGCGCAACAACTCGCCCATGGGCGTACCGGCGCCAACCTCAGCCAGTTCTTTTTTGCAGGTGGGCGCTGGGCGACCATAGGCCGTGCCCGTGTCCACCTTGATCGGGATCACGCGGTGTGCTTCGTGTGTGGGGTTGTTCATCATCTGTTCCTGGTTCATTCAGCGGTCACACCTGCCGCTTTGATCAACTCGGCCACCCGGGGGTAATCGGCTTTATAGACTGCAGCAAACTGGGCAGGGTTATTGCCTAGGGGCTCAAAGCCAAAGGCCGTGAGTCGCGCGGCGATGTCTGGCATGCGGGTGATCTCTTGCAGCGCAAGCGTCCATGCGTCCACGACGGGTTGAGGGGTTTTGGCAGGGGCATACACACCGATCCAACTGTCCACATCGAAGCCCTGAAACCCTTGTTCTGCGAAGGTGAGAACCTGGGGCATGGCTGACACACGTCGGGTGCCCGCAATGCCCATCACCTTCAGTTTGCCGCCCTGTGTTTGGGCGCGGGCCGTGGCGGGATTGGCCCAAGCGAAATCCAGGGCTTCGCCAAACAGATCGTTGTGGGCAGCGGCTTCAGATTTGTAAGCCACATGGACGAGGTCTGTACCCGTCTGGCGCTGCAGCAATTCACCAAACAGGTGTGCAGTCGAACCGTTGCCCCACGTGCCATAGGTCATGCGACCCTTTTTGCGAGCGAACTCGATGAACTCTTTCAGGTTCCCGTAGGGCATGTTGGCACGCGCCACCAGCATAGGCCCGCCGGTGGCCAGCATGGACAGCGGCGAAAAGTCTTTGACAGGGTCATAAGGCAATTTGGGCTGCAAGATGGCATTGTTGACGTGTGTCAGCGGCAGGGTGAACATGACCGTGTGCCCATCAGCTGGCGCTTTGGCCACAAAATCAGCCGCGATGATGCCACTGGCGCCAGGCTTGGCGTCCACAATCACGGATTGCCCCCAACGCTGCTGCAACTTGTCGGCATACGCACGGGCCAAGGTGTCAATCGGGCCGCCACCTGTGCCAAAGGGCACCATGCGAATCACTTTGCTGGGAAACGTGGCGGTGGTCTGCGACCAAGCCGGTGAAGCGGCCAAGGCCGTCAGGCCCGCCATGAAGGATCTGCGACCATGCGCCATGATGTTGTGTCTCCGTCTGTGGGTGTCAAGCGTGGCATCATGCCTTCAGACGCAACTCGGCGGCAAGATGATTTTTCAAATATGAGATATGAACACGCGTGATATTCGGGGACTGGACGTCGGCATGCTGCGCACCTTCAGCGCCTTGATGGCGGAACGCAGCGTATCGCGCGCAGCCCAACGGCTGTTCTTGAGCCAACCCGCCGTGAGTGCGACCCTGAGCCGACTGCGAGAGGCCTTCAGCGACCCCTTGTTCACACGAACAGGGCATGGCGTGGTGCCCACCCTCAAAGCCACGGCATTGGCGCCTCAGGTCGAGCAACTGCTGCAAGACTTGGCGGCATTGATGGACGACAGCCAGGCGTTTGATCCGGCCACGTCTCGAAGGGTGTTCCGCATCGCAGGCGGGGACACCCCCAGCCAAACGGTTTTGCCAGCCTTGAGCGCGGCATTGACGGCATGCGGGTCAGGCATTCGGATTTTGTGGGAACCCCCTGGGACGTGGTCGCTGCCTGAACGACTGAGCAAAGGCGAGCTGGACTTGGCCATGGTGGCCCGCATCCACCTGCCACAAGACATGGCGTCGATCACGCTGCACCAAGACCATTACGTCTATGCCATGGCCATCGACCATCCGCAGGCCAAAGCGCCCTTGACCCTTGATCTTTTTTGCGATATCCCACAAGTGTTTCTGGGCTACGGCACGTCCGTGTTGGACGACTTGATCGACGAAACCTTGCGCAAAACACGTCACCAACGGCGTGCGCAAATCGCCGTCACGAGCTTTGGGCAAATCTTGCACCTGCTCACCCACAGCCACCTCGCTGCCGTGTTGCCCAACCGAGTGGCACAGGCCCATGCGGCGGCCTTGTGTATCCGCCCGCTGCCCATTGAGACGCCCCGCTACCATTCGTTGCTGTGCTGGAACAGCCGATCGGGGCGCGATCCCGGCGTTGAATGGCTGAAGCAGACCCTTTTGAACATCGTGAACCCCGAGGCTCACCTCACTTCGCTCTCAGAAAGTTGACCCCCATGCGCCACGCTGTCCGCTCCACACCGCAGGTGATCCTGTGCTTCGCTATGTGCGTTGTACCCTGCACCTGGGCACAACAAACGTCCAATGCCAACAACAACAGGTCGAACGCGGCCACCTACGGCGGGGGTGGCGTCAGGGGAGCGACGGCTGACGCACCTGATGGCTTTTTGGTGAGCCCAGAGGAGATGGTGATCTTCAATCGAGACGATGCCGCCAACAACGGCACGCCCAAGCGGTCGCGCTCGATCGAGCCAGCCTTGGAAATCCTCAGCCCCAAGCCTGGCCAGGCCTTGGTGAATCCGATCACCGTTCAAGTGGCGATGCGCTCTCTGACGGGTGTGCCGCTGGACCTCGCGAGTGTGCGGGTGCTGTACGGGGCTTCGAAGGTCGACATCACGCCACGCACTCAGATGTTCACCCAAGCGACCGCCGATGGCTTCAACCTGTCGGGCCTCAGACTGCCGCCTGGCCAGCATGCGCTGTTCATCGAAGCCTTGGACGCCAAAGGGCAACGGGTCCATACCGCCGTGACGTTGGACGTGAATTGACGCCGGCCCCTCACTGCACAGCGTGTAGCAAGGGTGACTCTGCTGGGTTCAACCGATCTTGACACACCTACCCTTAAGGCTATGCATCGGCATTCCTGCGGATTAGCTGGCGGCTCACCCGCGCACGACCACCGTGGTGTCCGCTGGAGATGCGGGCGCCAACAGAGGTAGTGACCATGGCCACCTCGACCCCTGCGCGCATCATTGGCCGACTGCCCAAACATGGAACGCTGCAACTGGGTGCACCCGCAGACCTGTCGATGTTTGAAGTGATCGAAGGTGCCGTGGACTTTGTGGACACCCGCAACAACAAGCGCCAGGGCAAGATGCACCTCAAGCCCGCAGGCACCGTGGTCGCAGGGGTGCCGTTTGGCAGGCCTTACCAATCCCCTTTCAGCGTGCGCTGAGTTTTTTCAGGCAAAAAAATACCCACTCAAAAGTGGGTATTTTCGATAACGACCGCAAGGCTGCGGTTTTATCTGGTGGGTGGTACAGGGATTGAACCTGTGACCCCTGCCGTGTGAAGGCAGTGCTCTACCGCTGAGCTAACCACCCTGAATTCATTCAGGTAGCCTTCTATTATGCCACACTTTCTGGCACTGTTTCGAGATTTCTCCAAACTGTTTTTCCGCCACTGGCCTTGTCGAGCTGTTTGAGCACCTCGTCATGGGCTGTGCGCTCGTGGTCACTGGCCTGGACGACGGGCAGCTTGAACTGACTCAAGTCCAGCTTGGGCACGTCCACGCCGCCCTCATCGGCACTGTCATCGCCCTCCATGATCAGTGCGTCTTGACCACGCGTGAGGTTGATGTAAACGTCGGCCAGCAACTCGGCATCCAGCAAAGCGCCGTGCAACGTACGACCGGAGTTGTCAACTTCCAAACGGTCGCAAAGTGCATCCAGGCTGTTGCGTTTGCCAGGAAACATCTCCTTGGCCATGGTGAGCGTGTCGGTGACGCTGGCCACCCAATTCCGCAACGGTGGTTTGCCGACAAGTTCCAACTCTTTGTTGATGAACCCGACGTCAAACGGAGCGTTATGGATGATGATGTCAGCCCCTTGCAGGTAATTCATCAACTCATCGGCCACCACCGCAAATTTGGGTTTGTCGCGCAAAAACTCGTTACTGATGCCGTGCACCTTGAGGGCATCCTCGTGGCTGTCGCGCTCAGGGTTGAGGTAGAAATGAAGGTTGTTGCCGGTCAACTTGCGGTTGAGCAACTCCACACAGCCGATTTCAATGATCCGGTCTCCGCCTTCAGCGGACAAGCCTGTGGTTTCGGTGTCGAGAACGATTTGACGCATCTGGCAACTATACCGAGTTGTCCACCCAGACGACCGGGCAATCCAGACCTTGTTGAACCAACATGGTGACGATCGCATCGCGGTGATCAGCTGGGAAATCGGTCGCACAATGCACCTTGAACGCAGTCATGCGCCGGTAGGCCAAGGGCTTGAACGTGTGAAGGATGTCGGCCAGGGCTGCGCCCGGCGCAACCCCTGCGAGCAAGGTCACCTGCTTGCCCTCCATGACAAACACCGGGTGCTGCCAGAAAAATGTCGAGCGCAGCGTCGGCGGTACACGCAGGTACACAAACAAACTCATCGCAGAAGGATCAGGGTAGGCCCCGCGACGGCATTTCCATTGGATCAGGCCACTGTCAGGCGGCCCAAATGACACACCCAAATTCACGCTGGCATAACCGGCTTGTTGCGCCCACTCCACTGTGCCCAGCACGTTTTGGGTGTTGACTTCTTCCAACCATTTGCGGTCATTGAACACGGCAGGCGCACAGCCAAAGCGACACGCGTTCCAGGTTTTCACGCCCCCTGGAAACGACGCGAAACCAAAACCACAGCCGACCACTTGTCCTGCTGACGCCATCGCCACAAAGCGCCCTTGGGCATGGCCCAGGGCATAACGCATCAGCAACCCTGAATCAAACTGGGACGTGTCTTCACCGTGCCGCTCAGCGAAGGGGCGGATCATCCGCTGCTCCAGATCAAGGATTTCAGCTTCACGATCGACCTGGCGAAACTGATATTTGCCTTCGCTGCGACGCTGTATCTTTTGAACGGTGGCACCTAGGCTGGCGCGCACCTGCGACCAAGATGGGCCCGTGTCTATCGAGGCCTCAAGAAATAAAGGCACTTTCCAAGCGCCGGGCATCCAGCACTCGGTCACCCTGAGGCCTTGCCATAACCCACCAGCTAGGGCATCGGACGGTCGCGAGGCATGTGGCAAACGGAAGTAGCGTTGGATCGCCTTTTGCTCGCTCACACGTCCTCGCCAGGTGAGGTGCACACCCCCGGCATCAGCCGATTCGGACAGGCACACGGTGCGCCACCGCCACCATGCCCACACAGCCACCAAACGGCGGAGTTGGGTCAGCCACAGGCGAAGCTGAAAGCGCGCCGATGGACTCAGCAAGGCCCTCAGGTGTTCGCGCACGGACATGGCCCGTGTCAGTGGTTTTCTTTGGCGTGGTTGATGGAATACTTGGGAATCTCCACCACCACATTGCTTTGGGCCAAGATCGCCTGGCAGGCCAAACGGGAGTTAGGCTCAAGCCCCCAAGCGCGGTCCAGCAGGTCTTCTTCGGTTTCATCGGCCTCGTTCAAGGACGACAAGCCCTCTCGCACGATCACGTGACAGGTGGTGCAGGCACAACTCATGTCACACGCGTGTTCGATGTTGACGTGGTTGTCCAACAAGGCTTCGCAAATGCTGGTGCCGGCGGGAGCAGACACCTCCGCGCCTTGTGGACAGTATTCAGGATGGGGCAGGATTTTGATGATGGGCATGGCGACAATGATTAGATGGCTTAAAGGCTTTCGACATTCTTGCCCGACAGGGCTTGCTGAATGCCATGGTTCATGCGCTCTGCCGCAAAAGCCTCGGTGCCTTTGGCCAGTGCCTCGGTAGCAGCTTCAATGGTTTTGGCGTCTTGGCTGTTTGCCACTGTGGCCCGCAGTTGGGTCATCAAGGCATCGATGTCCGCGCGCTGCTGCGCATGCAACAACGTGCCATCGGCGTCCAACGCGCTCTGGGTGGCCATCAACATGCGGTCTGCGTCCACACGGGCTTCAACCAGGGTACGGGCCTGCATGTCTTCCTTGGCCGTGGCAAAACTGTCTTGCAGCATCGCAGCAATTTGATCGTCACTCAATCCATAAGAGGGCTTGACGTCGATCTTGGCCTCGACCCCACTGCCCTGCTCTTTGGCACTGACACTGAGCAAACCGTCGGCATCGACGGTGAATGTCACGCGGATGCGGGCAGCACCTGCAGCCATCGGGGGAATGCCCCGCAATTCAAAGCGTGCCAAGCTGCGGCAATCGACCACCAAGTCGCGCTCGCCTTGCACCACATGCAGGGCCAAAGCGGTTTGCCCATCCTTGTAGGTGGTGAAGTCTTGCGCCATGGCCGTGGGGATGGTTTGGTTGCGCGGCACGATACGTTCAACCAGGCCACCCATGGTTTCGATGCCCAGCGACAAGGGAATCACGTCGAGCAGCAGCAGCTCGCCACCGGCGTTGTTGCCGGCCAGCTGGTTGGCTTGAATGGATGCCCCCAACGCCACCACTTCATCGGGATTGAGGTTGGTCAACGGTGCCGTGCCAAAAAATTCAGCCACCGCACGTTGGATTTGCGGCATGCGCGTGGAGCCCCCGACCATCACCACGCCCTTGACCTCGTCTTTGGTCAATTGGGCATCACGCAGCGCCTTGCGCACCGCCACCAAGGTGCGCGCGGTCAACGCGGCAGTGGCGGATTCAAACTGTGATTTTTGCAGGTCAAAACTGAGGTTTCCGCAATCCAGCTGGACATTCATTGCTACAACATCAGTAGCAGTCAATGCCTCTTTGGCTGCGCGGGCGGCTTGTTTGAGGGCCGCTTTGTCAGATGCCGATTGCACGTTCAGCGGGGTCTGGGCAATCACCCAATCGGCCAAGGCACGGTCGTAATCGTCGCCTCCGAGTGCGGAGTCCCCGCCAGCGGCGATCACCTCGAACACGCCTTGTGAAAGACGGAGGATGGAGATATCAAACGTCCCGCCACCCAGGTCATATACCGCGTAGACGCCTTCAGACGCGTTGTCCAAGCCGTAGGCAATGGCTGCAGCCGTGGGTTCGTTGATCAAGCGCAACACGTTCAAACCCGCCAATTGGGCGGCGTCTTTCGTGGCCTGCCGTTGGGCATCGTCAAAGTAAGCAGGCACTGTGATGACGGCGCCGTAAAGGTCGTCATCAAAAGTATCTTCCGCTCGGTAGCGCAAGGTGGCCAAGATGTCGGCGCTGACTTCCACCGGCGACTTTTCACCTTGCACCGTCTGCAAGCTCACCATGCCAGGTTTGTCAATGAACCGGTAGGGCAGTTTTTCGCGCTGGGCAATGTCGGCCAAACCTCGCCCCATGAAACGCTTCACGGAGGCAATGGTGTTTTCGGGGTCAGAAGCTTCTTGCGCTTGCGCCTCGAAGCCGATTTGCCGCTTGTTGTCCGGCAAGTAGCGCACCACGCTGGGCAGGATCACGCGACCCGCATCGTCAGGCAAACACTCAGCCACACCATGGCGGACCGAGGCCACCAAGGAATGGGTGGTCCCCAGGTCTATGCCCACGGCAATGCGCCGCTGGTGGGGGTCTGGCGCCTGGCCAGGTTCAGAAATTTGCAGTAATGCCATGTGTGTATTGTCCCTGTACCCAAATGCGTTCTGTGTGGTGCGTCAGAGCGCTGCGCTCAGATCGCAGCATCCAAGCGGTCTTGGATGTCATGGTCAAAGCGCTGGATGAACATCAGCGCGCGCACCTGCTGGGCCGCCGCCGCGTAATCTTTGGTTTGGTCCAGCAAGGTCTCGCAGGCGTTCAACGTGTCTTGCTTGGCTCGCCCCACTTCGTCCGCCAGCTCGGCCAGCTCGGCAGGCCCTTGAGCCTCGTCCATCGCTTCGCGCCAGGCCATTTGCTGCATCAAGAAGGCGCCCGGCATGGCCGTGTTGTTTTCAGCCTGAATGGGCGCACCATTCAACTCGCACAGGTAGGCAGCCCGCTTGAGCGGATCTTTGAGGCGTTGGTAAGCTTCGTTGATCCGCACAGACCATTGCAGTGCCAACCGCTGGGCTGCGGCCCCCTGTGCGGCAAATTTGTCGGGATGCGCCTCGCGCTGCAAATCTTTCCAACGCGTATCAAGCACCTGCCGGTCTTGGGCAAACTGCTGCCGCAAGCCAAAGAGCTCAAAATCATCGGACTGAAGGTTCATGGCATGAAAAAGCCGCCTGTTGGCGGCCTGTGGTGAGGTGAGAGCGGTTCAAACCCGAAACGATTCGCCACAGCCACAGCGGTCGCGTTCATTGGGGTTGTTGAACTTGAACCCTTCGTTCAAGCCTTCGCGCACGTAATCGAGCTGGGTGCCTTCGATGTAGGCCAAGCTTTTGGGATCGACCAGAATTTTAATGCCATGGTCTTCGAACACCACGTCTTCAGGCGGCAATTCGTCAACGTACTCCAGCTTGTAAGCCAGGCCAGAGCAACCCGTGGTTTTCACGCCCAAGCGAACACCAACCCCTTTACCCCGTTTGGTGAGGTAACGGTTGACGTGACGCGCAGCGGCTTCAGTCAGCGTAACGGACATGTTGGCAAACGCTCAGTGCGCTGCTGCGGCTGAATCGGCCGTGGCAGCGGACGGTGCAGCATGCTTTTTCTTGTAGTCGTCCACAGCAGCCTTGATGGCGTCTTCAGCCAAGATGGAGCAATGGATCTTGACAGGCGGCAAGGCCAACTCTTCTGCAATTTGGCTGTTTTTCAGCGCGGCAGCCTCATCCAAGGTTTTGCCTTTGACCCATTCGGTGACCAGCGAGCTGGATGCAATGGCCGAACCACAGCCATAGGTCTTGAAGCGTGCGTCTTCAATCACACCCGTGCTTGGGTTGACCTTGATCTGGAGTTTCATCACATCGCCACAGGCTGGTGCGCCGACCATGCCGGTGCCAACGCTGTCGTCGCCTTTTTCAAACGAACCGACGTTGCGGGGGTTTTCGTAGTGGTCTACGACCTTTTCAGAATAAGCCATGGTCTGTCCCTCAGTGTGCTGCCCATTGAATGGTGCTGATGTCGATACCGTCTTTGTACATTTCCCACAAAGGGCTCAAGTCACGCAACTTGGCCACATTGAATTTGATGGTAGAAATGGCGAAATCAATCTCTTCTTCGGTCGTCCAGCGTCCGATGGTCATGCGCAAACTGCTGTGCGCCAACTCGTCGCTGCGACCCAACGCCCGCAGCACGTAGCTGGGCTCCAAAGAAGCCGACGTGCACGCCGAGCCACTGGACACCGCCAAGCCCTTGATGCCCATGATCAAGGACTCGCCTTCGACGTAGTTGAAACTCATGTTCAGGTTGTGTGGCACACGCTGTGTTTCGTGACCGTTGATGAACACCTGTTCGACGTCTTTCAGGCCTGCGAGCATGCGCTCATGCAGCGCTTGAATGCGTTTGTTTTCCTCACCCATCTCGGCTTTGGCAATGCGGTAAGCCTCGCCCATGCCCACGATCTGGTGCGTGGGCAAGGTACCCGAACGCATGCCGCGCTCGTGGCCACCACCGTGCATCTGCGCTTCCAAACGCACGCGAGGCTTGCGGCGCACGAACAACGCCCCAATGCCTTTGGGACCGTAGGTTTTATGAGACGTCAGGCTCATCAAGTCGATGGGCAGCTTGGAGATGTCAAAGTCAACCCGACCTGTGGCTTGTGCCGCGTCCACATGGAAAATCACACCGCGTTCGCGGCATACGGCACCCAATGCGGCCACGTCTTGAATCACGCCAATTTCGTTGTTCACGAACATCACGCTGGCCAAGATGGTGTCAGGGCGGATGGCAGCTTTGAACACGTCCAAGTTCACCAAACCGTCGGGTTGAACATCTAAGTAAGTGACTTCAAAACCTTGGCGCTCTAGCTCACGACAGGTGTCCAACACCGCTTTGTGCTCTGTCTTGACCGTGATCAGGTGCTTGCCCTTGGATTTGTAAAAGTGCGCGGCGCCTTTGATGGCAAGGTTGTTGGACTCGGTGGCGCCACTGGTCCAGACAATCTCGCGAGGGTCGGCACCGATCAACGCTGCCACCTGCTCACGGGCTTTCTCTACGGCGGCTTCAGCTTCCCAGCCCCACGCATGGCTGCGGGATGCAGGGTTGCCAAAGTGCTCGCGCAGCCAGGGGATCATGGCGTCCACCACGCGCGGATCGCACGGGTTGGTGGCGCTGTAGTCCATGTAAATCGGAAAATGTGGGGTTGCGTCCATGTCTGACCGTTAGCGTTGTAGGCTCAATACCAAAAAAACCTGAAATTATCGACCAGGGAAGCAAAGCAACCCTGAATCCCCCGTTTGACCTCATGCGCCAACATACCGCCCCGACCAAGCCCACAGGCTTGGCGAACTCACGTCATTTGGCGAAGGCATTGCCCAAAGCGAACACCGAATTCGGTGCATTCACCCGGATGGGCTTGACCACTGGCATGCTGGAGGTGGCCCGCTTCATGGCAGGCTTGTCTTCTATGCGGACACCTTTGTCCAATTGTTCTTGCACCAGTTGCTCCAGCGTCACCGAATCCAAAAACTCCACCATGCGCTGGTTCAGCGACGACCACAACTCGTGCGTCATGCACCGACCAGAGTCACCCAAGCAGTTTTCCTTGCCGCCGCACTGTGTGGCATCGATGGGCTCGTCCACCGACACGATGATGTCAGCCACGGTGATGTCGGCCAGCCGACGCCCCAAGGTGTAACCACCGCCTGGGCCACGGGTGGATTCAACCAGTTCGTGGCGGCGCAATTTGCCGAACAACTGCTCCAAATAGGACAGCGAAATCTGCTGGCGCTGGCTGATGGCAGCCAAAGTCACCGGACCCGTACTCTGGCGCAACGCCAGATCAATCATTGCTGTGACCGCAAAACGGCCTTTTGTTGTAAGACGCATCGCAAGCTCCTTCTTGTTCGCTCGACTACCCGGTACCAATCAGCAAAACCTGTCATTGGGTTTTGCCACCCCTCCACCCCTCGCAGCTTTCAGCGGGTGGGCGAGCAGATCACGGGACCAGCACAGAACAAACAACAAGTCTGTTTGTTTAGTTGACCAATAAAGTCAAGTATAAGCCAAATCCCGAACCTTTCGCTAGGGTAATTATAACTTATTGAAACCTTTTTGTCTTGGACAAAATAGAGAGGTATTCACCCCCCATCTTCAGGTTTGTCGGCGTTTTACGCGACTTTCATCACGGTCAATTCTCATTTTTATCAATTTGTCCACGTATCTTTGCTTCTACAAGATCACTTTGTCGTGAACAGTGGCTCCAAAAGCCCGAGCTTTTAGCAAGGCCAATTGATCCCTGACGCGTGCTGCGGCTTCGAATTCCAGACTTTTCGCATGCTCGATCATCTGCTTCTCCAGACGCTTGATCTCACGGGCGATGTCTTTTTCACTCATGTCTTCAACCTTGGCGCGCTGCAGTTGCTGCTGCGCCAATTTCTCTGCCTCTTGGCCTGCCTTTTCGCTGTACACACCATCGATGAGGTCGCGCACCTGTTTCACGATGCTCTTGGGTGTGATGCCCATCAGGGTGTTGTGAGCCACCTGTTTGGTCCTGCGGCGCTCTGTCTCCCCCATCGCTTTCTTCATCGAATCCGTGATCCTGTCCGCGTAGAGGATGGCCCGCCCGTTCAGGTTACGGGCCGCTCGACCAATGGTCTGGATGAGTGAGCGTTCAGATCGAAGAAAGCCTTCCTTGTCAGCATCCAAAATGGCCACCAGACTCACTTCAGGAATGTCGAGACCTTCGCGCAGCAAATTGATGCCGACCAGCACATCAAACGTACCCAAGCGCAAATCTCGGATGATCTCCACCCGTTCCACGGTGTCCACATCGCTGTGCAGGTAGCGCACCTTGACGCCGTTGTCGGTCAGGTAGTCCGTCAATTGCTCGGCCATGCGCTTGGTCAGGGTGGTGATCAACACCCGCTCAGCCTTGTCCACGCGGATGCGGATTTCTTGCAACACGTCGTCAACCTGGTGGGTGGCAGGGCGGACTTCGACCTCGGGATCGACCAAGCCAGTGGGTCGCACGACCTGTTCAACCACCTGACCCGAGTGCTCTTGCTCGTAATTGGCAGGGGTCGCAGACACAAAGACCAGTTGCCGCATGCGTTGCTCGAATTCTTCAAGCTTCAACGGCCGGTTGTCCAGGGCTGAGGGCAAGCGAAAGCCATATTCGACCAAGGTGGTCTTGCGGGCACGGTCCCCGTTGTACATGCCACTGAATTGCCCCATCAACACGTGACTTTCGTCCAAGAACATGAGCGCGTCTTTGGGCAAGTAATCGGTCAAGGTGCTTGGCGGATCCCCTGGTTTGGCACCAGAGAGGTGGCGGGTGTAGTTCTCAATGCCTTTGCAGTGCCCCACTTCGCTGAGCATTTCCAAATCAAAGCGGGTTCGCTGCTCGATCCGCTGGGCCTCCACCAACTTGCCCTCGGCCACAAACTGCTTGATGCGCGCGTCCAGTTCAACTTTGATGGTTTCCACAGCCGCCAACACACGGTCACGCGGCGTCACATAGTGGCTGCTGGGGTAGACGGTGAATCGCGGGATTTTTTGTTTGACCCGCCCGGTGAGCGGGTCCAGCAATTGCAACGACTCGATCTCGTCGTCAAACAACTCGATGCGCACAGCCAATTCGCTGTGTTCCGCCGGAAACACGTCGATGGTTTCGCCCCGGACCCGAAAGGTACCTCGGCCGAAGTCCATGTCGTTGCGTTGGTACTGCATGCGGATCAACTGGGCGATCACATCGCGCTGCCCCAGCTTGTCGCCGACCCGCAAGGTCATGATCATCTGGTGGTAGCTTTCAGGTTCTCCGATACCGTATATCGCGGACACCGTCGCCACGATCAACACGTCACGGCGCTCCAGGATGCTCTTGGTGCACGACAGGCGCATCTGTTCGATGTGTTCATTGATGGC